>JAOZKX010000157.1:5313-5805 GCA_029935135.1 Desulfocapsa sp. | reverse complement strand
CGCTCCGGAGTCGAACTGACCCGTGCCGCACCTGTCCAGACAATAAAACGGTTGTCGGGGAATTGCCGCATTTTTGCTTTTAAGGCGTTGTATTGCAGCTTGTAATTCTGAATCCGCTTATGAGATGAGCTTATGTCACCATCTCCGGCAAGATCCTCATCAATATCAGAGACAGGGTAACATTGTTTCCAGACGATAATGTCGTAGACCGGAGCAATGTCTTCCAGAGTTTCCTGGGACAGGTAACGGTCTGTGCCGGAGTGATTGACCCATACATTCCAGAAGTCATAGGGGTAGTTATCCCACGGGTGGGGGCTGTTCGGAAACTCCCATTCACTGATGGCATAGCTTGTGCCGTTTGCACTGTTATGCTCATTTATTGCAGCTGATACACCGCCATTCCATATATTGCGACCGGTGGAATGGTGCAGAAAGAGGATGCTGCTGTCATCGCCTAAAGAGGTGGAGGCTTCTGTGGTAAAGGTTACGATG
>JAOZKX010000157.1:0-5303 GCA_029935135.1 Desulfocapsa sp. | reverse complement strand
AGAGCAGGCCATCGCTGCTGCACATACCTATATGGTAAACTGTTTCCGGGGAGAGTCCGCTCACTGTGAATCCTTCCGGACTTCCTGCTCCCTGGGGAAAAAAATCGTGTACAATGGGAGTGGCTTCCTGCCAGTTTGCATCACTAATAGGAGCAGTGGAGTACCTGAACTCATAACTGCTGACCGTTCCGCTATTGCCATCGTCTCCGGGGGCTGTCCAGGACAAAAATGCTCCAAAGGATGAGATATCTCCTGCAGCAAGATCGGTAACTGCAGCTGGTGGAAGAGTATCTTCTGTGCAAATCTCTCCAGACATATCATAGCCGGGATCGCAGGAACAGACGGCTTGACTGCTCTGTACCGTGCAGACTGTCTGATTGGGAACTGTACAGGGATTTGGGTCACAGAGGTTATCAAATTCGATATGGAGAATGGGAGCCTGGCTGAGATTGGTGTTGGCAGAAACAGCAGTACGATGGCCACTGCCAGAGACAATAAATGTCATGCTGTTGCCGGCCTGCCAGTCGTCGTGATCAACGATTTCCTGGAGAATTGCTGCAAGGTCAGGGGTTGTTCGATCTTCCAGGCCTGTATTGCCGAGAACCCATGGCGAGATATTGTCCCAGGATACCTGTGTGGCTGTAGTGGCACGGCTGCTGATATTTCCTGTTGCCGTTGTAAATTCCAGTGAATTGACCGCAGCTTCACCATGAATGATAAGATTTGTTTCTTCTGCCTGGGATTCATCAACAAAGAACTCGATAGCGGCAGAGGCAATTACGGCCCCCTGAGGGATGTTTAACTGGGAAAAACGCAGCCCGACAGACTGCAGATGCCCATCATACACAAGTTCGAGATCAGAACTACCACTTACATCCACACTTCCGGTACTGAGATTTTCCTCGGCATCATCAAGGGCACTTCGTAACTGTAGATCAATATTCTGGTGTGTCCCGGGATTACGAACCTGAAAAGTAATGGGATAGTCTGACTGGCTGCTGTTGCCCTGACTATCCAGACAACGGACATAGTATGTGTAACTTTCTCCATCACTGACGGAGATGGATTGGCTATGCGTTGTATTGCCCGTTACAGAAAAAGTATGGGAGATTTGTTCGTACGCTGTCTCGGCAATCATGCCATATCTGCAGGTTGCATCTCTGGATGTGGAGAGCTGTAGGTGGGTGCTGGTGGTTCCTGCAGGCAAAGCAGTATTGGGACTCCCACCACTGAGCAGCAGTGGGGCTTGCTCACTGTTATTGTGGAGAAGGAGTAAGGGAATAAGGGCCATGATGGCAGCGATTTGATTCATATGTTTTTGTCTCAGGGATAGGGGAATGGATATGTATTATATCTCCTGATTATCCATAAAAATGTCGAAAAGATCAAGGGTGTCTTTTGCTGATGGTGCAAAATGCTATGAATGCAGTTGGTTGGGAGTGTTCCTTGGGGAGGTGATGGTGGGTGCTGCAGGCTGCTCTTATGGTTTAGGATATCTCTTACTACTGGCCATATTGGTGAGGAGGTAGTGACAATGAGTGTCTTTGTCAGTCATTTTTGTCCAGCAGAGTCTCCAGTCTTTCAATAGTCGTTTTTGGTCGGCTTGCCAATGTCATCTGAGCCATATGCTTTTCCATTACTGTTTCCATGCCGGGGAGACTATTGTTTAGACCGCCCTGCAGGGCCATGCTTTGCGGTGAGTTTGGAAGAGATAATTTCAGTCTATTATTGTCCTTGTTGTTATCGAGCGCGGATTCTGCGGCCAGCCGTCTCTGGATTTCCTGAGCAATCAGCTCTTCAATTTTTTGCCTTCTCTCAAGCGGCATAGCAGCAAGTTCTTCTTCGCTTATACCCATATCATCAAGTAGTTGTTCCCGAATTCTGGCTACCCGTTCCTCGTATATATATCTGATGAATCCCTTTTCTTTAAATTCGGCAAGCTCATCTCTGAGGCTGTTTGGCCTTTCTGCTGATCTTCCCGGGGCGATACTGTTTGCAAGGTGGTCAGTAAAACTATTGGTATTATTGTTCTGTTTTGTCGTGGAGTTGGGAGGAAGGACGAACTGAGAAGGTATATCAATTTTCATCAAGCAATTTCCTGCAATGGAGAATGAATACGAGTGCCAAGAAAGACTGTTGCCACTTTATCGACCGAAACAGAAAATTTGTTTACCCAAGGATACGATTTATCAAGCGCTCTTCTTTTGTTCTTTTCTTTTCGAATAATCTTGACATATGCACGAATGGATGTAGTGTTGAAGGTGTCGTGTGAAATAATGTGGTACCTGTGGTTGGGCTGCAAAGTTGAACCTGATTGCCATCGAAACCCAGGTAGCTGCAAAATGGAACTGTAGGAGATCGTCCCTGCGAGCGATTTTCCAGATTTAGCAACAATTCACCATACAAGGAGTGCCCTCCTACAACAATATGCAACAAAACTGAGTTTAATTGGTAGTTGAAAAGTTTTATAATTTCAAAGGTATAACGCACCATTCTATGAGAACGAGTGTCCAGTAAGATCAAAATATTTTTTCGAATTACAGGAGGAAAAAATGAACAAGTTTTTCTTTAGTGCTCTTTGTGTGACCGTGCTTACAGGAAGTTTTCTGCTCACCAGCCTTGCTGCAGCAACAGAAGGGTATGATGCGAAAAAATTTGGACCAAAGAGTCCAATTATCATGGCAGAACCTATTAATGTAATCTTCAATCACAGGGTGCATACAGAGGAAATCGGCCTGGAATGTGCTGCCTGCCATGGTGATCTTTTTGCTATGCAGCGTGGCGTCACTCCAAAAACTGCTCAGACTATGAAAGCTCTGGCGGAAGGGAAGTCCTGTGGAGCATGTCATGATGGAGAAACTGCTTTTGCAGCGAATACTCGTTGTAATGCCTGTCATATTCAACCGAAGAATCTGACATCGTCGGATCCACATCCTCACAATAACACACACTGATTCCATCGGCCTTGCAAAAAGTACCCTGGCTCATCGGATCGACGAGTGGTTCGGGGTATTTTTTTGTCTCTTCAGCGGATCTTCCGCTTGTGCAAATTCTCGGGCTCACTTCTTTTATACTATACTAATTGATTCATTTGGAGTCATGGGTGTTAGCTCAATTGATTTGACTCTTTATTTTATACATAAGAGAAAGACTTTATACCTTTCACTGCATCCACAATAATTGGATAAAACAATAGCATCTCACTCTCTAACAAGAAAGATCAAGCGTCATCTGAACAATCGCCGACTGGTCGGTAGGAGTTTTTCAAGGAGAGTAGACTTTTTAGAATACCCGGGCAGAAGAGGAGACTGCTGGCGAGATACATTATAACTCCAAGCAGCAGTTCCCCACAAAGGGTGGTCATTGAAAACGACAAAAGTCCATCTATTTTAAATAAAAGAAATCCACACAAAAGTGCATTTACCAGGGGTCCGGCCAGAGTCATCAGAAATGCTTTAATAGAGAGATTTATTTGGGGCAGTACCATTGTGAGAAGTATTGGAAAGCTGATGAAATTCTGCAGGACAACACCCCAGGCGACCCCTGTGATACCCCATTGTGAGGCCAAAGGGTAGATGCAGAGAGAGATGGCGAGCAGTTGAACAAACGAGTTGATGGTCTGTATCCGTGGATGGCCAAGGGCTTTGGGGATCGGGAGGAGAAGGCGTTGCAGACTCCAGTCAGATGCCTGCAAAACAAGGATGCGAATAATGGGAATCGATCCGGCCCACTGTTCGCCTATCACTGTGAAAACAATATTGTCAGCAAGAACAAAAAGAAGCATGGCTGCCAGAAAAATAATAAAAGAGCTTAATTTAAACACATCTAAACAGGCATTCCGCAGCCGCGGAAGGTCATCCTGCAGCCTGGCATAGACGGGAAATGTCACCTTTAGCACCGGAAAGACGAGCTCATTGGAAATCATACCGGTGAATCTGTAGGCCATGTGAAATATTCCAAGGGTGGCCAACCCTAAATACTTACCAACAAAAATGGAACTCCCCTGAGTCGTAAGATAAACCAGAGCACTTGAGCCAAAGAGCCATTTACCGAAGACAAAAAGTTCTTTGGCCATGGAAGTATCAAGGGCGAATCGTGGACGAAAGGAATAGATGGCGTAGGAGATAATGCATGCAGTCAGTTCCCCAGCCAAAAGCCCTAATACCAGGGCCCAGACATTCTGGAGAAGAATTGCAGCACTGACCCCGACGATGAGTTCGGCAAGTGTTCTACCAATAGTAAAGAAAAGATATTTTTTATAGGTGAGCTCTTTGTCAAAATAGACAACTGCCACATTGGACAGACTTTGCAGCACCACTATCAGAGCCATGGCCCTTATTACGGAGATGGCCTCAACGGATTCAAAGAAAGTGCCCAGCAGCGGGGCGGTTAGAAACAGGAGCAGGGCAATTGCCGCCCCCTTGATTATGTTTATTGTCCATACCGTGTTGAGATAGGGGGCAATGTTTCCTTTCTTTTGAATCAAGGCCGATGTAAAGCCCAGATTTGAAAATTGCTGTACCAGGAACAGGGCGAGTATTGCCACACTGAAAAGCCCGAAGTCATGTGGTACAAGGAGACGGGCAAGAATCACGGTGCGGATGAACTGCAGGACACTGTGCAGGAGGCGAGTCAATAAAAGCCAGGTACCTCCGGTAATTGCTTTTCCTTTGAGATCGTCAGCAAGGATTTTTTTATTTTCTACTGATGGCATATTGTAAAGGAAGGAATGATCTTCAAGATGACTACACGCTCCAGATTAATCTCTATACAGTGGTCCTGACATGATTGCATCATATCACCGGGCCCCAAAAGGTCAACGGTAGATCGGCTCAATCCATAGAGAACATCTTCACATCTTGCTAGTATCCGGAGTTATCCTGCTTTCTCTCAACGCTTTGTTACTGAGGGCATAGAGACCAGTCAGAATGTAGAGGATTCCTCCAATAACATAAATCTGGCGGATGGGTACAAAGTCGGAGAGCCACGCAAAGGTGATACCTGCAACCATAAAGACAGCATTGCGTAGCATTTCCCGTGTCGCGTAGATCCGCCCCAACTGTTCCTTGTCAACTGTGCTCTGCAGCAATGAATCCTGTGCCACATCGCGAATAGCAAATGGCGGGCCGAAAATAAAGGCCCACATCACAGCTATCCATACCGTCTGGCTGGAGGCATAGGCCAGGGTAAGAAGACCGGTAACGCAGGCATTAATTACTATGATTTGACCCGGGTGGCGGGAGAGCAGCTTGCTGATGGCTAGTGCCCCAATGGAGCCGATGATCATACCGGTAAAATACCCA
>JAOZKX010000491.1 GCA_029935135.1 Desulfocapsa sp. | reverse complement strand
CCACAGTATGCAGTGTTATCATTATAAAAATATGGATCCTGAGAGGGAATCTTTTTGCTATGGCTGCCCACCTGTGGAAACGCACCTGGGAAATGGAGAAGATTCTGCTCGCATTTTCTCCGGCACTTATTGGTATGCTCCTGACTGTTGTTCTGACTGTGATCAACAAGAAAAGATCACTTGCGCCCTCTACAGAATCCGGAGGGAGAACACTCAGTGAAGTAAAGTTGTACTCTGCTCACCTCTCCGATTTGTTTGTTGCCACCAATTCTGTCTGTCTTGGCTGGTTGTCCATAGGTTTTGCGATATTTTTTCTCTGTTATCTTCTGTACAAAGCGGCTTTTTGCTCCAAGGGATCGATTTCGTCCCTTAGCAGACAGCCATTCTACGCTTTGCTTGCTGTGGTCTTGTTGATATCTCACGCATTGGCGCTTGGGCTGGCCCTGGGCAATCGCTCGCTGTACATCCTCTTTTTTAACTATATGCCCTATTTTAATATTCCACGGGTATCAGAGCGTTTTATAAGTGTTACGGTTCTTGTCCTTGCCTGTGTGATGGCCGGTATTGCCAACAAATTTTTCCACCGGTACCATGGAAGTGTCTGGAAAGTTTTCTGTTCGTCTGTTTTTCTGCTACTCATTGTCCTCCAGTTGAAAAATTATCATCTCACCGATGCCATGGCGATTACAGATCTCCAGCCCATTGAACCCGGATATCAGTATATCAAAGAGAATATCGGTGATGGGGTGCTCCTGGAACTGCCCCTTTGGCCCGGGGATTCTCACCAGTCTTCTGCCTATGAATATTATTCCACCCTTGATAAGGTGAAACGCATCAATGGCTATACTCCTCTGGTTGCCCGGGAATATATTGATACCGTATTTGCACCCCTCCATAGTCTTGACAGAGGGATGTTAGACCAGAAGCAATATGAATTGTTACGCCGTCTGAATGTAAAATATATTACTGCCCATGAGCATAGAGATATCTTTCCAGCCAAGGTGAGTCCCTATGCACCACTGACAACCACTCGTCGGCTTATCAATTCACCCTATCTGGAATATCTCGGGCCCTGGAGTATTATCAATAAAAAATACAGTAAAATTCATGAACATCTTAATATATACCGGGTGAAGGAGAATGTTGTTTCCACCGCTGAGTCAAACTATACGATGTCGAGAATATACCGACCCGGCAGCCGTTTGCGCCAACAAACCGGCAAAGTCGTCCCTGACAGTACAATTGGCCGAGAGGTGTACAATGCTGTTCCGGGGCGTGATCAACCCGGTGCCCTGGTGTTTGGCCCCTATGATAGCTACTTTGCTGGAAAGTACAGCTGCTATTTCCGTATTAAGTGCCGCGGCCAGGGAAAAATCGGAGCTGTTGTTGAGGTGCTGTATTCTTCCAAAGGTGAGCAGAAAGTGCTTGCCAGAAAAGAGATAATAGGAACAACAAAGGCAATATATCAGGACTATACTCTTCATTTTGAAACCAGCAAACGAGAACGACTTGAATTTAGAGTGACCTATAAGGGAACGGCTGAAGTTTCCCTTGATAGGGTAGTTGTGGCCCAAAAGGATGCTGTTGAGGGAGTTAATGTCCTGGATGCAGAAAAAATGGTTGGCGAAACCGGCAGAATCGTTTTAGTTGGGCAT
>JAOZKX010000156.1 GCA_029935135.1 Desulfocapsa sp. | reverse complement strand
TTTCTGCCTGAGATTTGACTATGTTCCAAAAACGCACATCGTCAATATCACCATTGAAACATTCAGTGCTGCAGCAGTTTGATCTTCCAATCATCAGATTATCCGTATTGGACATATTGGGAGTCCAATCCGTTGTTGTGTTTACCAGGGTGCCGTCTACATAGAGATTTAAGGTGTTGCTGGCTGAAGTAAAAGTCGCAGCGACATGGTACCACTGGTCAACTGTCGCAGCTGTTGGATTCAGGAGATATTTTCGTCCACTGTGATAAACAAGAACTCCCAAATAATCATTATTCAGTACAAGGCCGAAATCTTTGGACTGACTGACCTTGCCAAAAATAGTATTGATGCTGTCAAAACTAGCAGGTTTGACCCACGCCTCCATGGTCCAGGAGTTTGTCCGGTGACTCTCGTCATTTGGAATGGTGATATAATCACCGCTTCCGTCAAAGTGCATGGCACTGTTTATTGTACCTGCAGTTAAAGCAACATCGCCGCTGATTGCTCCGGCGGGACCGCCGAAAACACTGTCGGCAATATTCGTTGCTGCTATGGAATATCCATTCTGAATGGCAGCATTTAATTTCACCACCTGATCATGGGTTGTATCTGCTACCCAGACATCACCGGTCACAGGATCCACCGCCGCAGCTCTGGGGTTATCAAAGCCACTGATTCGGGCCAGAATTTCTCCCTCTTCTGACATCTTCACTACTTGATCATGGCTGGTATCCATTCCCCAGACAAAAGATGAATTATCGACTGCGTAGACAGTAATCGGAACTGTGCTGCTATCCTGATTGCTCTCATTATCAGTGACCCGCAAGGTGGCATTATATGTTCCGGCAGTAGCATAGCTATGCTGCACGGTACAATCACCAACCAGTACATCATCAATAAACCATCCTTCGCCGGTATCGGCACTGTTGCTGGCAAGCCTGAACCGTATCATGACCGTGGCATTGCCTCGATAGGCATACAGATCATATTGAACAGCCGTCCATTCGTCCACAGTTGCATTGCTGTAATTAAGAAGCTGTGCCCAGTAGCCACCACCATTGACTGAGATTTCCACTCTGCCGTAATCCCCATACAGAAAATTATAACGATGGCGAAAGGTCAACCAGGGGGCATCGGCAGTGGACAGATCCAGAGTCATGGAGGTAAGAGAGATGTCTATATCATTTGCATAGTCACTGCCCGGACTGTCACTGAAGGCAAAACTACCCGAAAAAGCACTCTCAGAGCTGATCGCCCAGGGAGCATCAGCGGTCCAGTAACTGCTCCCGTTTTCCATCTCATCATAGAGGGCAGTTGGCGGGGTGGCAAAGCTCACATCATAAGTGCCATCACCCTCAAAATCCATTTCGTAATTGCTTATGGAACCACCACTATCCTGTCCATGTACACAGAAATTTACTGCCAGTGGAGTCATCCCCACCATTGGGTCTGCCTTAAGCAGAGCTCTTGGAGTACCAACGGGAAGAACAGAAACAACAACCGTATCCGATGTCTGCAGGGTATCGTTATCGGTGACCCGCAATACGGCATTATATTCACCGGCAACACTATAGGAATAGCTGGCATCGGCATTGCTGGCAGAACTGGTATCAAAAGTACCATCATTCTCAAAGTCCCACTCATACAGCTCAACTGACCCGTCATCATCGCTTGCAACCCCGCTGAAAACAACAGCAAGGGGGGCATTTCCACTAGAGGGTGCAGCAGACGCAGAAACTCTTGGTGGTTGGGTTGTGACTGTTACCTGCACACTGTCCTGAGCACTGTTATCATCGTTATCTGTGACAGTAAGGCTTGCACTGTACACCCCAGCCGATTCATACAGATGGCTGACGGTGAGCGATCTATCGGTAACGATTTTATCAACTGTGCCGTCACTGTCAAAGTCCCACTCATATTTAACAATATTGCCGTCCTTGTCCTCTGCTTCCACAGAGAAGAAAGCCTCGTGGGGAGCAGGCCCACCACTATTATCAACACTGAGACTAACCGTTGGAACTGCAGCCACTTCAATCAATATGCCAACTGAATCAGTCTGCCCATCATTGGTGAACGCAGTCATAAGCGAATAGTATACACCGGGAAGGGTATAGGTATGGCCGATGTTGCCTGAAGATGCATTTGAATATGTATTCCCCGGGCGAGTCGCCACGGCAGTCATCAAAGGATAACTGAAGGTATCAAGTCGTGCCAGCTCTGTTCCGTCAGCGTCGAATTTAACCACTGCATGCTGAGATGAGCTAGCGACCCAACAAGTTCCATCTGCGGAGTTTACCGCAACAAATAGAGGATACGAAATGGGAGCACTTCGCAAAAGTTCCACACCGTCATCACCAATCTTCACTGCTTGATTATTATAGTAATCTGCGATCCAGACACTGTTATCTGTTTGATTTACAGCAACAGAGGCAGGATTATTGACACTGACTGGAGCAATAAGATGCTGTCCGGTATCAACCGTAAAATCATAGCCCCCGGCAATAGTACTGTCCAGGCGGACTACCTGGTCACCGGTATAATCAACGACCCATACATGGTCTGTTGCAGGATTAACAGCAAGCGCCCGTGGACCGCTGAATCCACCGATCCGTGCCAGCTCTTCTCCTGCTGCTGACAGTTTAACGACCTGTTGTGAGCCATCAACGACCCAGGCACTGCCGTCAATGTCGTTTACTGCGATAAAGCTTGGATAACTAAAGCCGGAGGTTCTGCTTAATTCCAGACCCTGAGCGTTCAGATGCACCACCTGATGATGGTAATAATCCACCACCCAGATCGTTGAGTCTGCTGGATTGATTACCAGTGAAATCGGATCATTAAATCCACCCACCGATCCCAGTCTCATCACACCGTCAGCAGCTAAATGGACAATTTCGTCTCGACTTTTGTCTGCGACCCAGATGGTTCCATCGCTGGGGTCAATGGTCAGACTGACAGGATCAACAAACGAATGTTTGACCAGTTGCCGGCTGCCGTCCTGGGCCAGCCGAATGAGTTCATCTGTAGTGGTATCAATCACCCAGACAAATTCTTCACCAAAATTCCACTGATATTCACTGACTGTTCCATCGGGATATTGGGCAGAACCTGTGAAGTTCACAGACAGTGGTGAATAGCCACTACTAACATCAGCAGCGGCAGTTGCCAGGGGCACACTGTCCGGGAGAACGGTTATAACGACCTGTTCCAGTGAGATATTGCCATCGTTATCCGTTATGCGTAATGTAGCCGTGTAGGTACCCGGCGCACTGTATACATGGTCAGCAGTGCCGTCTACACTGACAGTCCAGTCTAGTTCGCACTGATTAATACTTACATCATCAATATACCAGCCATCACCTGTTACTGAGCCATCGGTATCCAGTCGAAAGCGTAATCGTAAGTCGGCAGAAGGGAGATATTGATCAAGGGAAAAAGTCTCTTCTGTCCATGTATCCTGAGTGTAATAAAAATTTGCCAGTTGAGTCCAGCTTGTTCCCCCATCGGCAGAGATCTCGACGAACCCATGATCATACGACTCCGGTATATGATAGTGATGCCAGAATACCAGATCTCCTGAATCGGCAGAATCACCATTGATTTCCAGAGTTAATGAGGTATCGGCACTATTTTGATAGTCACCGGCGGGACTGTCCGTCCAGGAAGTCGTGCCGCTATGGGCATCAGTAGTGATCTGAGCCCAGGGTGAGTCAGCTTGCCAGAGGCCCTCACCAGATTCCATATCGTCGCTGAATATTGTTGTTTCGCTACACTCTCCTGCAAAATTCCATTCGTATGTTGTTATCGTTCCATCCGGGTCAACGCTGCCATCAGCATTCAAATTGACAGAGAGGGGACCATAGCCGACTGTAACATCGGCTCCAGCCTCAGCAAGAGGATGAATTTCACCGGGAGCAACCAGTACACTGGTCCTGGTGGTATTCCCGTCATTATCAGTAACCTGCAGAGTTGCATTGAACTGACCAACGCCTGTATATGTATAAGTGCGATCACCACTTGTTGTGGAACTCCAGTCATAAGTCCCATCACCATCCATATCCCACTGATAAAGAACAACCGTACCATCCAGGTCACTCCCGGATCCGGTACAGGTAACTTCAAGTGGTGCTTCACCGGAACCTGGTGAAATTGAGGCAATGACCGTGGGGGGAGTCTGGGCAACAGTGATCGTCAGATCGTCAGCAAGAGCAATGAAAGCCCCATCGGTGACCTTCAGACTCACCGTGTATGTTCCTGCCTTACTGTAGGTGTAGTTCGTATCCGGCGTTGTTTCAGAATAGTAGTCAAAAGAACCGTTTCCATCAAAATCCCACTGATAACTGTCAACAACACCATCAATTGGGTCGAAAGAACTTCCGCTGAAATCAACCCTTAACGGAGCACTGCCGCTGATCGGATCAGCAGTGGCAGCAGCTTCTAATCTGCCGACACGAATGACAATTGAGTAATCTGTTGCCTGGAGATAGTCATTATCCGTCACTCGCAAAACAGCATTATATATGCCGGTACTCTGATAGGTGTGAGTTGTATCATCATCTGTCAGCGAAGAATAATCAAATGTGCCATCTCCATCAAAGTCCCATTCATAGAGGGAAATTAAACCGTCCGGATCTGTTCCGACAGTAGAAAAAGTTACGCTGACACCGCTGTCTACAGCGTTCTGATCGACACTTCCCTCAGCTGTCGGATATTTTGAGGTATCTAAAAAATTCGGAGAGACGGCAAGGCTGAGTGGACTTACAACCCCATTTATCCGTAAGAGTTCTGTTCCGTCAGGGGCAAGCTTCACAAGCTGGCTGTTTAGCGTATCCAGTACCCAACAGGCACCAGTGAGAGGATCGACATCAAGATTACGCGGAGAACTAAAACCAGATGTTGTGTGTATCAGTGCACCGCTGCTGTCTAGGCGAATGACCTCATTCAGACCGGTATCGGCAATCCAGACACTGTGATCAACAAAATTGACTGCAAGCGCCTGAAGGTTGGCAAAGCCACCACGCGCCATAAGCCTGGTGGTTCCATTTTCATCATATTTGAAGATCTGATCGGTGCCCGTATCAGCAATCCAGACAGTACCATCAACTTGATCAACAGCAATCGCTCCAGGTCTGTTAAGACCGGTAATCAGACGATGATGACTAGAATCTGTGGAGATATCATACCCATCAAAAATACCGGCCGAAAGCCGCACAACCTGATTATGATAGTTGTCAGCAATCCAGACGGTTCCATCTCCATTTACAGTGATGCCCAGGGGATTATCAAAGCCGGTGACAACAATATGTTGCCCGGTGTCACTGCTGAGATCATATCCATCTGTGATAGTGGGGAGAAGCTGAAAAATTCGATCATTTGCAGAGTCAGAAATCCACAGAGATCCATCCACGCTGTTCACGGCAATTGAAGAGGCCTGTACTCCATTTACTGTGAGCAGCGTCTCCCCGGAAGTCCCTGATACCTTGCGCACGAATTGCTGGGCGGCATCGGAATCGGCTATCCAGATTGAACCATCTTGTATGTTGGCTGCAATACTATCCGGCCTCTGATAAGAACCCTGACGCAGGAGTATCTGCCCCTTCTCGGAAATTTTTGCAACCCGGTTGTCACCATCCAGAGCATCTCCAAGCCAGATACAGAAAGAGAGACCACTGTGGGCAAAATGGGTGGAGAGGATAGTTAAGTCAGGGAGATCAACGGTACCGCTGTCATCAAGGTCGGCATCCGGATTCCAGTTTGGGTCACCATCAGTTGAGCCGTTTGCCAGTCCAAAGGAGACGAGATCTGTTCCGTCG
>JAOZKX010000490.1 GCA_029935135.1 Desulfocapsa sp. | reverse complement strand
GTCATCTGGCTTCCTTCTTATTTTGGAAAAATCACTGACAACAAATCATGGCTGTTTTATTAAGGACTCATATAACTCGTCAAAATAGGCCACTCCTTTGGTCACGATCTCATCTCTCCCAACTCCACCTTTAATTATCATGCCGATTGCCAGCTGCATGTCTGATGTTTCCTGGAATCTTTTCTTTTCCCAGGTATTGATCTCGATATCATGAAGAAGCTGTCCAATAAAGAGCAGGGCTGAATCCTGAATTTTATAGTAGGTGAGTATGGTTTCAAAGGTAGAACGGGTCGAAAATCGTCGCAGAGAGGCTTCAGGGACATCAAAAGGAACTCCTGCTGCCAACGGCGCACCATCGGCAGTAAACACAAATTCAGCCTGGCGGTCGACAAAGCGCTTGAGAAGCCAGATTGAGGCCAGCTTATCTGCTTCGAAGCCCTCTCGCGTCACATAGGTTTCCCCTTGAGCTCTTACGGGTACCATATTGCAGGACCATGCAGCCACAAAAAGAATAAAGCAATATATTATCTTCTCTTTCATTGGATTCACAAACGGTTACCTGTTCATCTCTACGCCATACTTGTGTGTTTTCACAAACTCTTCCGTTGTCCCAAAAAAAGTCTGCTGATTTTCTTCAAGGAACAGTATCATATCAGCGACCTTCAGAAGTTCTGGCAGATCATGGCTCACATACAGTATGGTTGTCTGCTCTTCTGTTGGCAAGGTAGTTAAAAGAGAGAGCATTTTTTTTCGCCTTTTGAGATCCAGATTGCTGAAAGGCTCATCCAGCAGCAGGTAGTCCGGAGAGACAATAACTGCGCGGGCAATGGCAAGACGCTGCTGCTCCCCACCTGAAAGTTCATATGGGTAGCAGTTTTTTTTCCCAAGCAGATCGACAAAGTTGAGTATCTCTGCGATTCGTTGCTGCTTTTCCTTTATCTTCTTTTTCGATAGCACAAATTGCAGATGTTTTGTCACCGTCATATGCGGCCATAAAAAGAAACCTTGAAAGACCATGCTGCAGCCTCTTTGATACGGGGGCACCATGATCTTTTCACCACTGACGATCTTCCCTTCCATGACAATAGTGCCGGAGTCTGCTTTTTCTAATCCTGCCACAAGTCGTAAAATGGTTGTTTTCCCACTGCCGGAAGGACCACTGATTCCCAGGATTTCTCCCTTTTCAACTGTGAAGTTGATATCTTCTACAACGGGAACAACTCCATATTGGAAACCTATATCACAGGCTTTGAGAAATGGTTTATCACTGTTTTCTGACATAAAAGAACCAGTCCCCCCATGGTAAAAAGAATAAGTACTGTGATGGTACATAATGTCGCAAGAATATCATCTGCACCATAATGCATCACATTATAAATTTTTGCGGCGATTGTTTCCCTTCCTGGTGGGACAAGGAGAAGAGTAGTAGATAGTTCACCAAAAGCACAGACAAAAACGACAAAAAAAGAACAGAGTAAGACTCCCTGCAGCTGAGGCAAAAGGATACAGTGAACTATTTTTCGCTTCGCCCCCTGCAAAACAGAAGCAGCATTTTCCACTTCCATGGGAATCTGTTCTATACCTGACTGAATAATTTTAACAGAAATAAATAAAAAATGACTGACCAGGGCAAATAGACAGAAAAACGAGCTGGAGGTCAGCGGATAGAC
>JAOZKX010000489.1:788-1673 GCA_029935135.1 Desulfocapsa sp. | reverse complement strand
TCAAACCCGCCGCCGTTACGAGCTTTCTCTATTAACTCTTTTACGATATAGACACCATTGGGGTCGGTAACTAAAAGCATATTTTTTCCCTTCGCTGGTCCCACCAGGCTGACTCCTTCCCAGGTACCTGCAAAGAGATATCCTTTTTTATCTTTCCCCCAGTGTGCATGTTCCAGCCAGTGCAAGGCCTTCTTCTTGATCTTTTCTTCCATATCATCAAGATACATACCGGTACCGACAATCCAGTCTAACTCTGGAATATAGCGAATGGCTGCGATCTTGGAGGAAATTTTATTGCCCTGATCTGGTTTCGTCCACTTATATGAATAGAGAATCGTTTTGTCATGTCTGGCAAATTCCAACATATCCTTGATTACAAATTTTCCATCACTGTCCTGTACCTGCAGCATATTTGTGCCTTCCAGTTCAGGGTGATCTGCAAATAACTCTTCGGTACCGTCAATATTGATGGCAAAATAGTACCCTTGGTCAGGATAATGAATCTGGCGCAGACTTTCTCGTACCAGCTCTTCAAGTGCTTCTTTTGAAAGTGTGTCTTTATGCTGCTGAGTCAGGCCGTTTGCAAGTAACCAGGCCGTGTCGGTTCTTTCCTGTACGGCTTCTTCGGTCCAGTGAGTGAGTTTTGAACGCATGTATGCAACATGCTCAAGTGCCTGGGAAACTTTGTCTTGGAGAAGTGTTTTATGCTCTTCCATATAGGATTGACGCATTTCGCTGATATCATGTCGATACTGGGAGTAGCTATCAACGAACCAGGCTGTACCAATGAGTGTTACTGAGAGGACGACTGTTAGAGTCAGCCAGCGCAGAAAAATATTACTGAGTGTTTTTTGCATCTACTCTACGCTTTTGGAAATGAATGAA
>JAOZKX010000489.1:535-778 GCA_029935135.1 Desulfocapsa sp. | reverse complement strand
CGAGAGGGGAAAATGGAAATCTATCAGGAGGTAGCATCACTTATCGCAACAAATGGTTCAGGTGTCTTGTTGACCCTTGTCTCAACAGATGGCGCAACTCCCCGTAAAGCAGGAGCCAAAATGCTTGTTTTGGCGGATGGAAGTGGGCGTGGAACCATTGGCGGTGGAAGTGTGGAAAGGGACATGCAGCAAATAGCTTTAGAGGTACTTGCTGCCAGGAAGCCACGACTGGTTTCTTTTTCT
>JAOZKX010000489.1:0-525 GCA_029935135.1 Desulfocapsa sp. | reverse complement strand
ACGGGGAGGGGCCCCTGTCTTGTGGTGGTAGTGGGGAGGTATTCTTTGAACCGATTATGGCAGGACCACTTTTATTTGTTGTCGGCAATGGTCATGTCGGTCAGGCACTTGCCAAAATAGCAGATGGCTGTGGGTGGCAGTTGCGCATACTTGACGATCGTGATCCGTTGCCCGATTCAGTTGGCAGCTATTGTCATCTCGATAACTATAATGATCCTTTTGCTGGATTTCAGCTGGATAAACAAAGTTTCGTGCTGATAGCCACTCGTAGTCACAGTTGTGATCTGCAGGTCTTACGAGTAGCTTTAAAAAGCGAGGCAGGGTTTATTGGTTTGCTGGGAAGCAGAAAAAAGAAATCAGCCTTCTTTGCCACCCTGCTCACAGAAGGAATAGGTGAGGAGGAACTTGCTGCAAGAGTTAAATGCCCGGTTGGATTGCCTATTGGGGCGAACAGTCCCTGTGAAATCGCTGTGAGCATAATGGCACAATTGATAGAAAAGAGGGCAGAGAAGTAGATCTTCTCAT
>JAOZKX010000155.1 GCA_029935135.1 Desulfocapsa sp. | reverse complement strand
GTCTCAAAAGTAGGTGGAGGTGCGATGCCTGAACATACCTTGGAGAGCTGGGCCCTTGTTCTGCAGGCTGGGGAAAAAGGGGCAAGTTGGTTGGAGAGGTGGTTTCGGAGTCTCCCGACACCTCTTATTACGAGAATAGAGAATGAAGTGATGCTCATTGATCTGCGTACCATTCTTGATGATGATCTAACTCTGCTTGTTGAGATACTTGAGTCCTATATGAATCTGGAGCATGTCTGCTGATGTTTGCTTACTTTCAACATGAGTCGGGCAAGGGCCTGGAGAAAGAAGACTTTATGCGATTTTCCCGGGAATTCAGTCAGATTATCTGTGAAAATGTTCCCACTGTACAGAATGTTTCATTTGTGCTGTCTCCACAGAAACTCCCTGCAATTACAACAAAAGAAGATACAAAACTTTGTGAAGATCGTGAAGCGCAGGAGCAGGCTGTTGATACCGGAATGCCTGTTTTTGTTGATACGCTTTTACTCGTACCTTTTTCCATTGGAGAAGACTGGATTATCGCTAAGTTACATGGGCTCGATGCGCTCCTAGTGCGCAAAATTGCCAGTGAGTGGCTTGATGGTCTTTGTGCCTTGCTTCTTCGAGAGTTTCTTCTGGTTAAAAGGGCCTGTGTTGATCCGCTTACCGGATTGTTGAGTAGTTTACATCTGGAAGAATATCTTAATGAAGAGAGACATGAACAGCAATCAGCCTTACTTCTTGTTTCTCTTTATCCTAAAGGATCCAGCATATTCCTGGCAAAGAAATACCAGTATAAAGTTGTCTCTCTTCTAAACACCTTTGTTGATAAGCGTTTCCCCCTCTTTTATTTAGGGCAATCCTGTTTTGCCATAGTCTGCAAAAAATGTGACGCAACATTTCTTACTGATTTTATTCCCGCCCTCGTCAATTTCTTAAAGAGAGAGCGGTGTTATAGGGTTCATATCGGAAGCACCGAGATAGGAAAGGAGATGAACTCGGAATTGTCTGTAGCTGAGTCTGTTATGAAAAATGCATGGGCTGCCTTACATGTTGCAAGTAAAAGGGGACCCTTTGCTTTCTGTAGTCACGAGTCCATTGCCAATGCAGCCAATCATCCCTTTGCACCACCACTGCCAGATTTGTCAAAATGGCTATTGAAACACGCTCGAGGCTTGGAAATATTTTCCCTTCTGCAGGTTGAGTCAGTGCATATAAAATTGACTGATGTACTGAGTAGTGCAGCAGAGAATGGTCAGGTAATTGTCAGTGAAAAAAGTAGTTATCTGTTTTTGCCAGGTGAGAGAAATGTCGCAGCAAGAAAAATTGGCAAGCGAATTCAAAAGGCCATGACGGAAATTGGTGAATTGAAGGGGAAGAATATTGGTATCAGTTCTTATCCATTGTCTGATTTTCGTAAATCCGAGATGCTCCTCAATTGTCGTAAGGCACTTCGGCATGCCGAGTTTCTTGAAGCAGGTGCCATTGTTACCTTTGATGCAGTGAGTTTAAATATCAGTGGCGATGTCTACTATGGTGAAGGGGATCTGGTTCGTGCTGTTAAGGAATATAAGAGGGGTTTGGTTCTTGATCCGCTCAATGGAAATCTACTCAACAGTCTTGGTGTCTGTTACGCCCAGATGAATAGGCGCCGTGATGCCGTGGACTGTTTTGAAAAGGCTTGCACCAGTGCGGAAAATCAGTTTGCGGCCCTTTTTAATCTTGGTATGGAACAGCAGTTTCGTGATGAGAAAGGTGAAGCTATTTGTTCATTTGATCGTGCTCTTGCACTTGCTGTCCAGGGTCAAGATGAAGAAAATGCCAGGGAAGACATGCGGTTCCAGCTTGCCGTTCTCTGTACGGAAGAAGGTCATTATGAGAAGGCTTTAAAACTTTTTTTATCCTGGTCCGAATTTAAAAAGGGTGGTCTTGCAGGGAAAAAGGCCGCCCGCTATCTTGGGGAGTGTTATTATGGCCTTGGGAGATATAAGGAGGCCATGACTTGGCTCCAGCGTGGAATGCGCTATGATGAATTCGATGCTGATGTGCTTGGATTGCTAGGAGAAATTTATCTGCAGGAAAATGAAGGAGATGATATTGGTCTTCGCTTTTGTGAGAAAAGTGTAGAGTTAAGCCCTGACTCATTACAGTTGAAAATACGCCTGGCAAAAGCGCAAACACATTGTGGTGATTTTCAGGCAGCTGTCAAAACTTTGCAACCATGTCTCCGTAATAAGAAAACACGAGCAGGGGCGTTGCTGCAACGAGGGCTGTTGTCCCTTGAAAAAGGGCATCCTGCAGCAGCAGAAAAGTGGTTTTTGAAAATTATTATGTATGCTGAAAGTAGCGGTACAATCAAAACAGCTGCTCGGCATCATTTGGAAAAAATGAAACAGTAGGAAAATTGCTATGAAAGAACGCAGAGCGGTCAGTAGAGAGCCCAAGTATTGCCTTGACAATGATGTGGTTGGAGATTCCTGGAGAATGTTTCGGATTATGGGAGAATTTGTGGAAGGTTTTGATGCCATGTCCACCATAAATGTTCCAGCCATAACGATATATGGTTCTGCCAGGACTCCGGTGGATCACCCTTGGTATAAGATGGCAGAGACAATAGCAGGAGACCTTGCAAGGGAAGGCTATGGCGTCATTACAGGTGGGGGGCCAGGAATAATGGAAGCGGCAAATAAAGGGGCCATTGAAGCAGGTGGGATCTCGGTTGGTCTGAACATTGCGCTTCCCCACGAGCAGCACGCAAATCCATATACAAATTTTCCCTTACAGTTTAAGTACTTCTTTGTTCGAAAAGTGATGTTTCTAAAATATTCGATGGGTTTTATCTGTATGCCAGGTGGATTTGGTTCGCTGGATGAACTTTTTGAATCGATTACCCTTATCCAGACAGAACGGATAATGCCTTTTCCAATTGTTTTGGTGGGAAAATCCTTTTGGGGCGGTTTGATTGATTGGATAAAAGATCAGATGCTGGAAAATGGGACCATAAGTGAAGGTGATCTCGGCTTGATCAATATTGTTGATGACCCTGAGGCTGCACTTGATTTTATTAAAAAAAATGTTGTATTGTAGAGAGTAACTTGTATTTTTATTTATCTTCGATGTGAAGTTTATAATCGTTAATTAGTTAAGGGAGTAAGGTATGGCTCAGATTGATGCGTTTTTTAAACTGATGAATGATGAGGGTGCTTCGGATTTACATATGGTGGCCGAACAGCAGCCCATCCTGCGTATTCGTGGTGATATGGAACGAGTCAAGTTTAAGAAAATGGGCAATGAAGAGTTGAGGGCCATGCTCTATGAAATCTGTCCCGAAGATAGAATTAAAAACTTTGAAGAAAGCGGTGATGTGGATTTTGGTTATGAAATTCCTGGACTCGCCCGTTATCGTTGCAACTTCTTCCAACAAAAATTTGGTATAGGGGCTGTTTTTCGTGAGATTCCAAGTGAAATCCTCACTTGTGATCAACTGGGACTGCCAAAAGTTATATCTCGTCTTGCATATCTGCCTAAAGGATTGGTGCTTGTTACCGGGCCGACAGGTTCCGGTAAATCAACAACTCTTGCTGCCATTGTTGACGAGGCAAATAGAAATCGTAAGGATCATATCCTTACCATTGAGGATCCAATCGAGTTTGTTCATCGAAGTCAAAAATGTGTTATTAACCATCGTGAAGTAGGGCAACATACGAATAGCTTTGGCGCTGCCCTTCGTGGTGCTCTGCGTGAAGATCCCGATATTATCATGGTTGGTGAGATGCGTGATCTGGAAACCATATCTCTTGCCATGGAAGCTGCCATGACAGGACATCTTGTGTTTGGGACATTGCATACCTTGAATGCAATGAAAACTGTTGATCGTGTGGTTGAAATATTTCCTGCCAACCAGCAGGGGCAGGTTCGGTCCACTCTTTCAGATGCTCTTAAAGCTGTTGTTTCCCAGACATTGTTTAAGCGAACGGATATCAAGGGGCGTTGTGCTGCTCTTGAGGTGCTGATTGCGACACCTGCTGTGCGTAACCTTATTCGAGAGGGAAAAACATATCAGATAGCATCTGTAATGCAGACAGGAAAGAAATACGGCATGCAGACCCTTGATGATGCAATTATGGGGTACCTGGAAAAAAGAATGATCAGTGCCGATGAAGCGTATTCAAACGCTGTGGAAAAATCGAAATTTCTCAAGTTTTTGAAAAAAGCACCTTCAGATTTTACAGAGGTGTAAAGGGTTTCTGTGATGGCTTGATCTCCGGCTTATGGTATAAAAAAAGGCTGTTCCACTTTTGTGGAACAGCCTTTTTTTGTTTTTCTTTCTAGACAGCAGGGCTTAAGCGGTCCCTTGGGTGGATGAACCGCTTAAGAGTGAGACATCGGTTTTTGCTGTTAAAAATGAACATCCATCAGGAAGTAATAGTTGTCCAGTGTGGCATCGCTTGCATGTGGAGCACCCATATAATTGGCACTACCGGTATAGTCATATTCGAGGCGGGTATATCCAGCTCTAAAGAACAAGTGTTTGTTGACAGGCTGGATGTAGTAGAAATCGTAGGCATTTCCTCTGGTTGCCAGTTTGTTAAATAGGTCAGGGGAGCCAGCGGTCATACTGAACCAGTATTTTGAGCCGTAATTGTATTCAAAGCCAATCCTGGGATTTTTTAGCACAGAGGCTGGGATGGTATAGCGGAGACCTGTATAGAAGGCATAACCTGATTGATTACCCTGACCGTCTCCTGAGAGCAGTCCAAATAAACCAAGAGGAGCGTTGCCGTTTGGTTTGCTTTTATTGCCACCGTAGGAGAAGAAGAAATCAACACCACTGTCCATTAGGTTGGAAGTCTGCAGGTGCGCTCCCCAGAGATCCATGTCACCAAGGTCTGTGTTCGGCATACCGGCTGTATTCAATTGCGGGCCGCTGAAAAAGAACGGTAGATCCCACATTTTTGCATAGCTTAATACCAATAAGCTGTTGGCCAGCCCGGGGATCTCTGTTTCAAAGAATGTGGCAAATATAGTGGAGTCTCCTTTTTCATTGTCATCCATAAATGGAAGAGGGGAGCCGGTGTCGTTGTCATTGTCGCTGTGATAGGCTTTGCCGTAACCAAAACGGAGCCCACTATTTTTTAGACTGGTATATCTTTCCAAGCCAAATGTGGCAACGATACCATCTTGTTCACCATCAAAAATGAGAGCCGGGTATGTTGATTGTCGCATTCTGTTTTCTTTGTATTCAAATGGGGGGCCTTCTGTGGATGGGTGGCGACCGACAGTAATTGCAAGGGGAAAGGGTAGTCCGCCAGGAATCCAGTCCACATAGGCACGATCTACCCAGAGGTTGCTACTGTTTGGCCTGTGAGCTCTGTTGAAATCATTATGCATATCACTGGCTGAACCATCATCGCTGTCACTCCAGTTTTTATACATTGCAAGTCGACCATGAAAAGAGAGCCCATCAATAATCTGGGCCTCCATATTTATCCTGAATCGGTTGGTCCAGTTATTGTCGTCGTTGCTTTTATCAATATGGTTCATTGCCTGAAACATGGCCATTTGTGGAGAGAGACCGGCCATCATTCCCTGTTGCAATGCACCCATGTCAATAGCATTGAAGTCTTTCGCAGTGTACCCGTCGTATCTGACACGCAACTCAGCACCGAAATTTAGCTTGTTTTTGATTTGTTTTGTTTCAATGACATCAAGAGAATCATAGATGTTGTCTATATCAGAAGCTACTTTTTCATATCTTTTATCGTTGGAGACTGCTGGAACAGTTTTTTGTGCTTCAAGGGTGTCCACCCGTTGCTGCAGGCTGTCCAGTTGCTCAAGGATGGCCTTGTAATCATAGACCGGGATTGTAACTGTATCATCAC
>JAOZKX010000154.1 GCA_029935135.1 Desulfocapsa sp. | reverse complement strand
GCCCTGGAGCGTGAAAAAGCTGCACTTGCAGAACAAGTTGTGGAAGAGCCTGAGATTGAAGAACTCATCCCTGAGTCCATTCTTTTAATGCGGCAAAAGGTTATGCAAAATCAGGTTCCAACCGCATATATTATCAAACAATGGATCCATGAAGGCTGAGTTATGACTATAGAAACCCTTACCGGACTCAACAAGGCAGCTGTGTTACTCATGTGTTTAGGCGAAGAAGCCTCAGCCAAAATATTTGAAGAATTAAGTGATGAGGAAATCCGTAAAGTAACGAGAACCATTGCCTCCATTGACCATATCCCTGAGGATATAAAAGAACGGGTGCTGGACAGTTTTCGCGATGATCAGCTTAATTTTGCCGGACTCTTTTTAAAGGGGAGCGACTTTGCCAAAAAAACGCTCTCCTCCCTTTCATCCGAAGAGCGATCTGAAAACCTCATGGAACAGTTCATTTCCGGCACTGAAAGCGGTTCCCTGGAAACCATTGCCCTTATGTCACCACGAATGGTTGCCGGGCTTCTTGACAAAGAACACCCGCAGACCATCGCCCTTGTTCTCTCAACGCAACATGTGGAACATGCTGGTGAAATTTTATCTAACCTGCCTGAGGAAATGCGGGCAGATGTCGTCTATCGTATAGCTCGTATCGAAAAAGTATCCCCTGAGGTTATCACAAAAATCGACGATGCCCTCCATCGTGAAATTGGCCTAGTTGCCGGAAAAGAACAAAAACAGGTAGGTGGCCTGGATAAGGTAGTAGAGCTTCTCAGCCATTTGAAAAATAATATTGATGCGGATATCCTGGATGACATAGAAGAAAATGACCCTGACATGGTGGAAGAGATCAGGAAACTGATGTTCACCTTTGAAAATCTTGGTGAACTGGATGGTCGCTCTCTGCAGATGATCTTGCGTGAAGTAAACAATGATTCTCTTACAATGGCCCTGAAAACTGCCTCTGAAGAGATGCAGGAAAAGATCTTCGCCAATATGTCCGCACGAGCTGCCGATATGATTCGTGACGACCTTGATGCCATGGGACCAGTAAGGCTTTCTGAGGTAGAAGCCATGCAGCAGTCCATTGTCAAAATTGCCATGAAACTGGAAGAAGAAGGTAAACTTGTACTTGGCACCGGAGGCGGTGATGAGCTTGTCTAAACTCTACAAAGAAAACAGTGATTTCAAACCTGCACAATTGCTTGACCGCTCCGGTAATCATTCTGAACCCGTCTGGGGGAGTATTGTCCAGGAAGAAGTCACACCTCACGGCAACATACCGAATTATGAGACGGAACCGAAAAGGGAAGAGACTCCAGTACCAGAACAGGAGTACGACACAAGGCAACAGCCAGAGGATGCTTTTGCTGAGGCACCAGATTCTGTTGCAAACGAGGCTTCTCCTACAGACGAGAAAGGCACGGATGAACCGGAACCTGTCCCTGAGCCTCTTCCGGAACCAGCAAAACCCGAAATGGATATTGAGAAAATTCGTGAGGAGTCTTTTCAATCAGGACTGCAGACAGGACGGAACCAGGCAGAAGAGGATTTCGACAATGGTGCGCAGACATTTGCAAATCTCTGCAGGGAACTGGATCAACTTCGAGAAACGATACTAAAGAATTCAGTAGATGAAATGCGTGAGCTTGTTCTTGCAATAGCAGAAAAGATAATCAGAAACTCTGTGCAGGAACAGTGTGAGACCATCACCAGCACCATAAAAGACGCTATTCATCTGGCGGTGAAGTCTGATGAGTTCCAGATACAGTTGAATCCTGATGATCTCAACTGCATCGAAAAACAGAAAACAGAAATAATCAATCAGATAAGCGGCCTGAACAACATTGTCTTACTTCCTGACTCCACCATTGAACGGGGAGGATGCCTTATAGAATCATCCTGCTGTACAGTGGATGCCAGTATGGCCAGCCAAATCAAATTGATCCGTGATTCTATCATGGAACCTGATCCAGTGGACTTACATCCGTCAGAACCCTTAACTTGATTTTTATACCCCATGGCCCTTTACAGCGGATCTATTGACAATATCAACCCCATCCAGGTATGGGGAAAAGTCTCAAAAATCGTAGGACTCGTCGTAGAAGGTCACTGTCCTCACGCCTCCGTTGGTTCACTGTGTGAACTTTCCCCATTAGACGATTCTCCTCCTGTTCTTGCTGAAATTGTTGGATTCAGTGATTCCGCAGCACTTCTTATGCCCCTAGGCGAGATACGAGGCCTGGGCCCAGGCAGCAGAATTAGAGTGGTCAAAAGCAGTGCTACCATTAAAGTAGGCGACAACCTGCTTGGTCGTGTTATTGATGCCATGGAGACCCCCCTTGACAGCAAGCCGCCTCCCCTCTTAAATGAGGAAAAACAGATTTACTCCCTGCCCCCCGGGCCAATGGAGCGTCAAAATATCAGCGAACCCCTTGATCTTGGCGTCCGCGCAATCAATGGGCTGATTACCTGTGGCACAGGTCAACGTATGGGAATTATGGCGGGATCTGGAGTGGGGAAAAGTGTGCTGCTCGGCATGATGGCCAGGTATGCCAAGGCGGATGTAAATGTTATTGCCCTTATTGGTGAACGAGGCAGAGAGGTTCGTGAATTTATAGAGCGGGATCTTGGTAAAGAAGGACTAGCCAGGTCTGTTATTGTGGTTGTCACCTCTGATCAGTCCCCCCTTCTACGTATGCGGGGCGCCTTTGTTGCAACTTCCATTGCCGAATATTTTTGCAGTAAAGGTAAGAATGTCCTGCTGATGATGGATTCGGTTACTCGTTTTGCCATGGCCATGCGTGAAATCGGCCTTGCTGTGGGCGAGCCGCCTACCACAAAAGGATACACCCCGTCTGTATTTGCAACACTTCCAAAGCTTCTTGAACGTGCGGGACGATTCAAGGGCCAGGGTTCCATTACCGGGCTCTATACTGTTCTTGTTGATGGCGATGACCTCACTGAACCAGTGGCCGATTCTGTTCGTTCAATCCTTGACGGTCACATTGTTCTTTCAAGGGAGATTGCTGCAAGAAATCACTACCCTGCCATTGATGTCCTCAATTCTGCATCACGAATCATGCGTGAGGTGACAACAGCAAGACATATTGAACTAGCCGGAAAGGCAAGAAATCTGCTGGCCACCTACGCTGAAGCCGAAGATCTGATTAATATTGGTGCCTACGCCAAGGGGTCCAGCCCAAGAATTGATCTTGCCATAGAAAAAATTGATGCCATCAACACATTTCTCAGACAGGGATACGATGAAACGACATCTCTCAAACAGAGCGTTGAAGATCTCGGACAACTTCTCAGTCAGCGGCAGGAAGATTCTTTGAGCAAACGAAATAGACGCCAGAATGATTTTGAAAATGATCAGCTGGAATAAATGAGACACCACCACTCTGTCACGCACACTATCCTTTCAGAATCATTCGCTTACCCAGGGAATAAGTACCTTCAATAGAGGTCAGACAATTCATGGCAGCAAAAAAATTTTCAATGAACTCTGTTCTTCGCTTTCGCAAACAGCAGGAAGATATATTCAAACAAAGATATATAGAAAAGCAACAAAAAGAAGCAAAAGTTTCTGCTGTTCTTCAAGGCCTGCAAGAAGAACAGTCACAACTTGCCTCAACCCTTGCCGAAAAACAGAACAGAGGCATCATCGCCTCGGACCTTGCCCGCTACGATGAACGAATCGTGTATATCCGACAGCAAATAGAAATAACCCGTAATGAACTCAAAAGAAAACAGGAAGCTGTTGAAAAGGCAAGAAAAGCCCTTCTTGAGAAGAGTAAAGAACATAAGGCTCTGGAAACATTAAAGGAAAAACAAGACAAGGCCTGGCTGGCATTCTTAAATAAAAAAGAAGCACTTATGCTGGATGAAATTGCCGTATTACGCCATGGCAGAGTAAACAATAATAACAACTGAAAACAATTCCCCCTCACTCCTCAGCATTGCAGGAACAAACATGAAAATCAGAAAAACCTTTCTCACCGTATGCGTTCTCTCATTCTGTCAACTCACCGTACCAGCCATAGGGCTGTGTGAAGAAAGTACAGAACCCTCCAGCCGGAAAGAACAGAAAGCAGTTACGAACATTACACAAAGAAAAGAATTTGATTCTGTGGAAGAGAGAAGAATCGATGCCATCTTGCAAAGTGAAAGGGATAACCTTGCAGATGAGAAAAAAGTTATTGTCTTAAAAGAAAAGGAGCTAAAGACTCTGCAGGAGGAGGTCGATAAGAAACTTGAACGGATAAATGAGAAGATAACAGAACTCAAAAAAATACAGAAAAAAATTGATGAATCACTGGCAGAAAAAGATGCTGAGGAAGTTAAGAAAACAAAAAACCTAAGTCTTATTTATGCGAAGATGGCGCCTCTTAAGGCAGCCATGGCCATGGGAAGCTTGGACATTCAGCTTGCTTCTGATCTCCTGGCCAGCATGAAAGTTAAATCGGCAGCAAAAATTCTCGACCAGATGGACAAGACAACGGCTGCTCAACTCAGTATTACATTTTCGACCATACAGATGGAGTAACACAATATGGAAGCAATTATTCTTGCACAAGCTGCACCTGCTCAAAATGTTGCAAAGCAACAGGGGTTGCCAAACGACTCCGAGACAAGTGGTGATGAATTTGCACCGCTTCTTGATGCGGAAGTACAGCGGACGCAAGAAAATAGCAACCAGCAAGAGACCTCAAACGATGCTCATCTCACAGACGGTGGAGAATTTGCCCTTATTGCTTTGCCAGATTCTCCTGAAAACATCCCCCCTTCATCTTTTCAAGAACTTATTCAAGCCGGAAGCAATTCGGACACAACTCAAGAACATGCCGCCTCTCACCCTGTTTCCCCGGAACTTAACAAACCTACCGGTAATGGAACAACAGAACTCTTCAGTAAAACAGCAGAAACGGGAGAAGCTAAACAACAGTTGCAGCCTGGTACCACTCAAGCACCTCCCCTTACAGGTAGCACAAAATCCTCAGTAACTCTCGAACCTACCATATCCCAGACGACAGTAGCAGGAATTCTGGAAGTGGCAGCAGGCAGAACAACGACAACGACAACGGCAACAGCAGTTGCAGAGAGTGAAAGAACTCCTCCAGTAAATACACCAACCACTCCTCTCAGCCAGCCGTCACGGGCAGAAACATTGCTCCTTGAACAGATTCAGCAATTACTGAATAAGAATCAGAACAATGGGCCAATTGTTATCCAAAACAACAATCAGAAAAATGTAGACAGCCTCGCGAAGACCCCTGACACCCTTTTTGCTGCGGACAGCAACAAAATACAGATTCACCAGCAGGTCGTTACTGAAGTTGCCCGGAATGAAAACAAACCACTTGAAACACGAAGAACAGCCACACTTGAAGGAACACGCCAGGAAACCACCGGACAATACTTCAAAGCACGGATTGGGGAGAGTGTTGGCCAGAACGACACTCACTTTCAGCAATCATCTTCTGAACAACAAACGGGTAATGGACAAAATCAGGAATCTGCACCAACACTGACTACGGCACCCACCTCTACATTGACCGGGACAAGTGGTGCCGAACCCCAAACCATAATAACACCATTGAGCATAACGACACCGGCAACAAGCACTGCTCAGGTACCCATTGAAGGCAAATTTGCCCCGGGCGCCCATGCTCCCATACAGGCACATGAAGTAATAGACAATTTAGTACAACGGTTCAATACCAACCCCAGGTTGAAAACGAGTAATCTATCCATACAGCTTCATCCTGTTGAACTTGGGGCACTGAAGTTAAACATCATGGTTAAGGATGATTCAATCAAGGCCAATATCATTGCCCAAAGTCAACAGATTATCGATACCATAGAAAA
>JAOZKX010000153.1 GCA_029935135.1 Desulfocapsa sp. | reverse complement strand
TAAATGATTTGAACAACTTACTCAACTGGGCTGGAAGGTCAAGCATATGTCCACTTGAACGATCCAGTTGCTTAATAATTTCGGAGGCCGGAATATTAAAACGAAGGGCAAGGGAAACAAGACGACAGGTGGTAGTCCACATGGTTGACTTGTCTTTTAAGTCCACCCGGTTATCAAAGGGGAATTTAGCAAAAACCTCCATTGGCTGCTCATTTTCATCGAAACAAACAATGATATAGACCGATTTCTGATCCTGATCTTTCACCCGATAGCGCTTAGCACTCAGAGTATCTGGTAATTTTAGTTTTACCACACCACCAGTTGATACGGTGGCGGTCTGCTCAGCCTGGGTATCTGTGGTGTTTAACACCTGTGAATCCCTTGATCCATCACGATACACGGTGAGTCCCTTACAACCAAGCTTATGCCCAAGCACATAGGAGAGTTTCACCTCTTCCCTGGTGGCACTGTTGGGGAGGTTGATGGTTTTTGAAATGGAGGCATCCACTCCATTCTCCTGTAAAATGGCCTGCATATTGATATGATCTTCTGCCTTCACATCCTGAGCGGTACGAAAAATCTCCTGCCATTCTTCCGGAATCTCATCATGGCCAATCACTGTGCCGCTATCAGCAACTTTTGTCATCAACTCCTCGGAGTAAAATCCTTCGGCACGGGCAATCTGCTCAAAATGTTTATTGACAAGGACCAAACGATCGCCATCCATCACATTTTTAATCATAACAATGGAGAAATAGGGCTCACAGCCGGAGGCACAATCGGCAATCATCGATACGGTACCGGTGGGCTGAATAGAGGTCAGTGCCGCATTTCTCCTGGCAGGATAACTATTCAGCTCCGCATCATAAGCAGGAAAAACGCCTTTTTCTGCAGCAAGCTCAACGGACCGTTCTTCGGCTTTCTCACGGACAAAGCTCATCACTTCAGCTGCTTTCTCACGACCGGCTTTGCTGCCATAGGGCAAGCCAAGCTGAATCAGCATATCATGCAACCCCATGACTCCCATACCTATCTTTCTCGTCTGTAAAGTCATCTTTTCGATTTCCGGAATGGGAAAACGATTGCAATCTATTACATTATCAAGAAAAGCGGTGGCTACACGAACAGTGCTTTCCATCCGCTTATAGTCGACCTCACCGTCCTTAACATAGTTACCAAGATTTAAAGAGCCGAGATTACAACTCTCATAGGGCAGCAGCCATTGCTCTCCGCATGGGTTAGTCGCCTCAAAATCTCCAAGCTGCGGTGTCATATTGGCCCTGTTGGCCGCATCTATAAAAAGAACTCCCGGTTCACCATTATGCCAGGCAAGGTCTATTATTTTTTCAAAAACTGCCCGTGCCCCGAGGGTCTCGACCTCCATACCACTGGAAGGTTCCAGCAGGCTATACTCACCATCATCTTCCACGGCCTGCATAAAATCATCTGTTATGGCAACCGAAAAATTAAAATTATTAAATTTCTCCTGATCTTCTTTGGCACTGATAAAATCCATAATATCAGGATGATCAATGCGTAACACGCCCATATTTGCACCCCGGCGTTTTCCACCCTGCTTAATGGTCTCTGTGGCCGCGTCAAAAACTGCGGCAAAAGAAAGGGGCCCGGAGGCGACCCCTTGGGTGGAGCGTACGGAGGCATTTTTGGAGCGTAGTCTTGAAAAAGAATAACCGGTTCCACCTCCGGTTTTATGTACCAATGCCCCGTTACGAATGGCTGTAAAAATCCCGTCCATGGAATCTTCGATTGGCAAGACAAAACAGGCAGACAGCTGTCCCAGGTCAGTACCGGCATTCATCAGGCAGGGAGAGTTTGGCAAAAAATCAAGGTGATACATCATCCTGAAAAATGATTCCTGCAGGGCCTCATACTGATCACTCTTGCGATCCGCCTCGGCAACAGCAACACTTACCCTGCGACAGAGTTTTTCCCAGGTTTCTATGGGTTCACCTCTGTCATCTTTTAGATAATAGCGTCTGCTTAAAACTGTTTCAGCAGTCTCGGTCAGGACCTGTTTAGTTAAGTCAGGAGTCATGAAATTTCCTCATCGGAAGATAAATTAACAGAAGTATGAATGAATTTAAGGGCTACAGGAGATATGAATTCTTCAAAAGCTCAACGATAGGCATTTATACCATACCTGCGGTACAACACAAGGACTATCTACAAGATATGGTACAACTTGAGAGAGATGTTCTTTAGGAAAATCTTTAAAACGGGGAAAAATCGTGCCTTATTTGCAGCAACAAAGTAAAAAAAACTTTGCACTGGTAATGGTTCCTGCAAAGTTGTGGAAACAAAGACATCGAATGAACTCTCCTGGAAGTTTTTACAAAAACTACTGACTACTGCTTACGCTCTGCAGCCTGTTTGTCAGATATAAACATCCCCATCAACCAGGCCACCACAACTGCAGTAAAAAACTGGCCAAAAATTGCCTCCAGCTGACAAAGAGAGGCCGCACCTGCCGTCTGGGGAGTGATATCCCCATACCCCAATGTGGTGAGGCTAACAAAACTCAAATAATTAAATACATGCCCTATATTTTCTGTATCAGTAAGAAGAACACCACTATATGCCCCGGGGCTGAACTGGTACAACAAAGTATAGAGTGTCCCCCATAAAAGCCCAATAATAAGATACAGACTGCATGTGGCATAGAGTACATTTATGGTAACCTTGCTGCTCTGTTTAATCTCGCTGACAAACAAATATGCCAGCAGTGCATAATAAACCGCAAACAGCAGATAGGCACCAGTACGGCTGAAAGGCACTATGTCGTAAATTCCTAGCCAATAGAGAAGAAGAAGAGGGCAGAGCAGCACAAAGGCAAAAGAACGATGGTTATGGCTCTTGTTCACAGCATACACTGCAGCAAACAAGACCATCGACAGGGAAATATGGGCATAAACTGCCAGAGAAGGGTATGGCTCAAGAAAAGGGCTGCCCACAATATACAAGAGCAGAAAAAAAAGGAGCAGACCAAATCTAGGCTGCTTGCCTGACTGCCGTTTTTTATGCGACATCATTTTTCAATCCCTTGAGCAAACTGACTGCCGGGTAACAATACCAGTCCCACCTTACTCATTTACAGGTTGCATATCATCAACCCAAGCCATAAATTCAGTATACATAATGGCAAGGACGACAGCACCGACGAAAAGGCCGATAATACCAAAAAGCATCATACCGCCCAGAGCCCCGATAAGAATGACTAACATGGGAATATCTACACCGCGTCCCATAAGGAGTGGTTTTAAAAACCCATCGCTGGCACTGACCACAATGGCCCAGAGCAGAAAAATCACAGCTGTTGTTGTATCAGCAGCAGAAAAAACATAGGCCGCAACAGGGCCAAGGACGATAATGGGAGGCAACTGGCTCACCGCAAAGACCAGAACCAGTACTGACCAGAGACCGGCAGCAGGAACTCCAACGACCACCATGCCAATGGCAGAAAGAACAGCCTGGATCACTGCCACTCCGACAACCCCCGTCATCACGCCACGAATGGTGGCTGTGGCAAGAGCTGTTGTTGCTGCACCTTTTTCTCCTGCAAAGCGGGTAATGATTTTCTCAGCAACGGCTGCACTTCCTTCGGCCTTTGCCAGAAAAACACCAGCAATGCATGTTGAGACAATCACCATAAAAAGGCCAGACAGTCCGCCTCCCACTGAGCCAAGTAGGCTGCTGACAAAGCCTTTCAACTGCGGGGCAAATTGTCTCAAAGCCCCTTCCAGGTTTGTGGAAAAGAGTTGCCATGCCTGGTGAACCTTAGCCCCAATGAGAGGCCATTCCGCAACCTCTGCAGGAGGTGGAGGAATGACAAGCGTTTGCTCATGCATCCGCTCCGAGATGAGTTGTACAGTATCAATGGATTCCATAACCAGAAGGACCGATGGAATAATCAGGGCGGCAATAATCGTCAATACAAATAGAGTTGCAGCAAGTGAGCGGCGTCCCCCCAGGAGGGCAGTAACTTTTCTAATAAATGGCTCCATGGCAACCGCCAGGATCATTCCCCAGATTACGGGAATCATAAATGGCCGGACCAAAAGAAATGTCCATCCAACCAACATTGCCAGAATCGACAACTTTACGGCCATTTCAATAATGTACTTGCCGAGAACCTTTCTTTCAGACGAATCTTTCATTATTGTACCCCAACCCATCTCTGAGTATTTTAAATTACATTCGGCGAACTGCCATAGTCAATGTTGCAGATCAATAGTTTTTTTATAAAGAATATCTATTCTTGACTCTACTATTTTACTGCGGCTGCAGTCAACCTCAGCTGTAAGGTATGCTCTTCACCAGGTAGTACTGTCCGTGCATCCTGCAGGGCATTTGCTGTCTCAATACAGAGCATGGTGCGATAGGCATCGTTTTCCATATCCCCCATCTTAGCAGATTTTTCTTTCCACGGATTCCAGACAACCGCTGATGCAGAACCAGCCGACGATATCCTGACAGACCTGTCGGCGTCAGAAAGCTGCAGTGGATCCGTTGTCTGCTGATATACCCGGTCAACTTCTTCACGGATATGAATACTCCCCTGCTGTATTTCACAATCACCTGTCAGAGCATTCCAATATTCTTTCCCCTCCAGCCCCTTCACCGACACATCGCCTATCTCAGAGACTGCAAAGTAACTATGCAGGGCTGAGCTAATTGTAAATGGCTTCGTGTCACAATTTCTGCTTGTGAGCGCCAGACTCAATGTTTGGCCCACTGTAATATGTAACAGCAGTTGGAATTGATATGGCCAGAGCGTATGCGTTTCGGCCGAACTCAGCATCAGCAGCGTGAGTTCGGTGCTGTTTTCATCACGCTCCTTGACTTCAAGCAGCTCAAAGGTGGAGGTTCTGGCAAAACCATGCTGCGGTAATGTCGGGTCTGCAGAATGCTTGCCAAACCAGGGCCAGCAAATGGGGATACCGCCACGGATCGCTTTGCCTTCTTTAAAATGGCTTTTACTACTCACCCACAATAGTGGCTTCTGGCCATGCTGCTGATAATGAAACAGATGCCCTCCCTGCAAAGCAACTTTTGCAGTACAGCTTTTATTCTCTATTTCAATATACTGAAAACCATTTGCTGTTTTTTGCTCTGTAATCATTTGTGTAACTCCTGCTTCTCCATGTCAGATGGCATTAAAAGGCCACCATTTCGGTCAATTCGTAAATAATCAATATATGCCATCGCTGACTCTCCGGTATTATCTGAGTCATTCATCACAGCAATGGCAGCAACGGCTGGAGGGTCCTCGCCAAAAGCAGTACGATAATCGGCAACAATATCTCTCCGGTGCTCAAGCCATTCGCCCACATGCCTCTGCCCACTGACAACCGGAATCATCATGGTCAGGCTTGTGTATGGGTTTGCTATGGCAGCTTCTGTCTGCGGCTTATTGGCCCAGATATAATTCAGGGAGCTATGGGGTGGATATTCTCCATACAGAATCTTTATAATTTCATATTTGATATTCTTGAAAAATGAAGCCCTGTCTGGATCGTACTGGAACATTACATATAGCCTGAGGGGATAGTCATCTCCCTCTTTCCTGCTGCTGTCACCATTCATGTATATATTACTGACCTTCCAGCGCCAGGACAGCCCGGAAAACTCATAGACATTAAAACGATCGCGCAAGACGATGGCAGAAGCAGAGTTACTGCTTCGGGTAATAAGGCACTCTACTCCATCAACACTCCCGGTACTGTAAGAGGAGTGCTCGTCTATCTCTGAAAAATAAAAAGGTTCCCACTTCTCAAGGGAATCAAACGGTTCATCAAGAAAAACATCTGTGGCCTGCAGGGCCGCAAGCGGATAACCCAGGAAGAATAACAGGAAACACAGCCCTGGCAT
>JAOZKX010000488.1 GCA_029935135.1 Desulfocapsa sp. | reverse complement strand
CAGCATAGCCATCAGCAATTGCCTGGACAACTTCATCAAAGGATATTCCTCTCTCTCTAATGAGTTGACGGTTTTTCTTCGGATTCCATTTGAACATAATCATATTTTATGACAATGTGTAGACATTGTCAATCTGTGCAGTCATACAAGCTTTATCAACGACTTTTGGCAGTTCTTTCCAGAATGGAAAGAACTGAATTTTCTTTCAGCTCTTTGCTTTCAAAGATATTTTCCAAGTGCTGGTATGCGTAAATCTCATGTCAGTTCCTTTTTTCTGATTCAGTCAATTGTCTCATAACCAGCAATTGTCGTATTGAGTCACCCTCCTCGCTTCAATTAAATCTTCGGCTGGATCCCTGAAGTAAAAAGAAAGAATCGGACCCGTGCCTCTGTCCCTGCGACTGAACCTTCGAGGATGTTTACTCCCATGCTCTTTCCATGCTGTTCAAATAGTCATGTAACATGTAATAACAATTTACCTTCAATAAATCTCATAGTAATATCAGAGCATCTTCCTCAAATTCGGATTGATTACTGGAGGAATCGTTTCTTTTGCAGCAGATTGTTACCGTTTCAGAGATATTTCTAACTATCCAGGCAATTTTATTTTGCAATGTACTGTCCCGGAACTGCAAAAAATAATCGAAAAATGAAAGAGAATCCCGGCGAATGATACACATGAAACTACCAGGAAGAAACGAAAGCTGCTGGTGTAATAGCGGGAAAAAATACAAGAAGTGCCATTTACGCTCTGACGAAAGTGGAGAGACAGCTCCTCCAGGAGTCACGCAGAAATTTGTTCGGCATCCAACTGTTACTCCTGGTATCGTCAGTCCTTCACGACAGGTTCCTGACAATATAATCCTCCCTGAATATGCACAAACAGGGAAACCTGGTGGGAGCGGGATCAATTGTCGAAAAGAGAGTGAAGATGAAATCAGTCGCATGCGAAGGGCCGGAAAGGTTGCAAGGGGCGTACTGGATAGTGTACTTGCGGCCGTAAAGCCTGGTGTCACCACCGATGCGCTGGATGAAATTGCCCATCTGGCAGCAATCTCTTCTGGAGCATATCCGAGTCCTTTGCATTATATGGAATTCCCTAAATCAATCTGCACCTCTGTTAATGAAGTGATATTGCATGGTATCCCTGACAACAGAAAGCTACAGAGGGGGGATATTGTTAACTGTGACATAACTGTCTATATTGATGGTATGCATGGTGATTGTTCCGAAACCGTCCTGGTTGGAAAAGTGAGCAACCATGCCCACTCTCTGGTCCAGACCACCTGGGAATGCCTGATGAAGGGGATCGATGTTGTCAGGCCAGGTCAACACTTCAATGAGATCGGTCGGGTTATTGAAAAGCATGCCAATAGATCCGGCTATAGTGTTTTTCGCCAATTTGGTGGTCATGGCATTGGGCGACACTTTCATATGGATCCTTATATAGCCCATTATTATGAACCGGAAAATCCCGCTGTTATGGAGGAAGGCATGACCTTCACCATAGAACCCATGATCAATGCGGGAGGCACAGGCAGCAGAATGTGGCCTGACAAGTGGACGGTGACCACAATGGATCTTTCACTGAGTGCCCAGTTTGAACATACCGTTTTGGTGACCAGGAGTGGAGTTGATATTCTAACCGGTGGGCAGGAGCCTTGGTTTTTGCGGGGTGACACCTGATAC
>JAOZKX010000152.1 GCA_029935135.1 Desulfocapsa sp. | reverse complement strand
TCAAGAAGCACTTGAGGCCTTTCAACGAGAATCTTTTGATCTTATCCTGATGGATATACAGATGCCGGAACTTGATGGCTATCAAACCACCCGGGCAATCAGAGAATATGAGAAAAAGGACGGTGGCCATATTCCCATCGTTGCCATGACCGCCCATGCCATACATGGCAATCGATCCAAATGTCTTGCTGTTGGAATGGATGAATATATCAGCAAACCTCTGCATGCAGAAGCCATGTATCAGGCTATGGAACACCTCTTACGTAATGCGGAGACAGAAAAAGAAAGAGGAGCAGAACCATGAGTCGTCTTATCGTGCTGCCCTGGAGCAAGTCATTGGAGATTGCCTATAAGTCAATCCGTGCCCGTTTTTTTCGTTCCCTGGTCACCACGGTAACTCTGGTGCTGGCAGTTGCCTTTCTTGCTTTCTCGCAAATCAGTATCGACATTGCAGATAATATGCTGGCAAGCGGTAACGCCTCCCTCTGTCAAACCCTTATGCGTTGCGGCTATGATATATTACCCGGCGATACCAGTATTGGCGCATCACCAAAACAGCGCTGGATCCTCACCCTTTCCCTGCTTGTCTGTGTTGTCGGCATTATCAACGCCCAGCTTATGTCCGTAACTGAACGGTTTCGGGAAATCGGCACAATGAAATGCCTTGGAGCCCTGGATCGATTTATTGTTCGAATTTTCGTAATGGAAGCCGCCATGCAGGGATTTGCCGGGGCAATCACCGGAGCATTCATAGGTGGTCTGGCTGCCTTTCTTACCGCATTTATCCGTTTTGGCAGCGAGGCATTAATCTCACCGCCCTGGCAATCGTTTATGCTCTCCATAACGCTTGCGATTATTGCCGGAATCAGCCTCAGTCTCCTTGGAGTGTTATACCCGGCTGTTGTTGCGGCCCGGATGCAACCGGTTGAGGCCATGCGGGTGGAGCAATAGCTCCAGCCCTCCCCTCCATGTCATATGCTTTAAGGATCAGTAAAATATGAGTGTAAAAAATATCGTTCGGGTCACAGATGTGACAAAGAATTTTGACTTGGGAAAGATTGTGGTCAAGGTGCTTAAAGGAATAGACCTCGCAATCGAAACCGGAAAATATGTATCGATTATGGGTCCTTCCGGCTCTGGTAAATCGACACTTTTTAATATGATTGGCGGCCTGGATAAACCGACAACCGGCAAGGTCTTTATCGATGAGGTGGACATTGCCCAGCTGGATGCCTATGAGCTTGCCTGGCTGCGTTGTCGTAAGATCGGTTATATCTTCCAGACTTTTAATCTGATTCCAGTTATGACAGCCCTTGAAAATGTCACTCTGCCCATGACCTTTGGGGGAACGCCAGGGGAAGCAGCCGTGGAAAGAGGTATGAAACTGCTCTCCCAGGTTGGCCTTGAAGGAAGACACAGCCACAAACCATCCGAACTTTCCGGTGGCCAGCAGCAACGAGTTGCTGTGGCACGGGCACTTGCCAATAGTCCGGGCATAATTCTTGCCGACGAACCCACAGGCAACCTTGACCTCTCCACAGGAGAAGAGATCATCTCACTCTTAAAAGAGATGAGCGAAGAACAGGGGGTTACTGTTATTTCAGCCACCCATGACTTTAAGATGCTCAATGTCTCAGACCAGGTGATCTGGATACGAGACGGGAAGGTGGACAAGATTCAGGAACGGGATGAACTGGAAATCCATATGGGAGGAATGAGCAGCTAAGATATTCAAAATGCTGTGATTACACTATGTCCGTCACTCCTTTCCATCTCCTCAGGATTTTGCTTCCTCTGCTCCTCATTGCAGGCTGGGTACCCACCGCTTGTGCCCAGCAGAATGTTTTGGGCCTGCAGCAGCAAATTGAGAAGTTTAGCAGTTACCCGGAACGAACAACCGGCAGCGACGGCTATGTAGAGAGCGGTGCATTTATCCAGGAACAACTACAGACTATGGGCCTCACTCCTGAGACCTATCGTTTTCCAGTCTCAATCCGTAAAGTAACGGGAGCCAGTCTGCAGATAGGCAACGAGACCCTGCAGTTGAACACCCTTCTCTACAATGCCATCACTCCCGAGGCAACCGATGGTGCCATAAACGGCCCCCTCTACTATGTGCAGCAAGGTGAATGGTCCCAGTTGCAGGGATTACCCATCAAGGGCTCTATCATCGTCATAGACTTTGACTCCGGGCAAAAATGGCAGCAGCTTGCATCTCTGGGAGCGCAGGCCATTATTTATCTGAATCACTCACCAAAGCTCTCGAAATATATCTTCCAGGAAAAAGAAGAACTCACCCCCATCCAACTGCCCTGTTTCTGGATGGAAAAAGAGCAGCTGCAGCAGTTTATCCCTCAGGCCTCACCCCTTGCCCCCGGCTTACTTGCAGAAAATGTCCAACTCCGTGCCCAGATACACTGGCAGCAGATTACCGCAGAAAATATTTACGCCATTATCCCGGGAACCGATCCGGAACTGAAAAAAGAACTCCTGGTGGTGGAGGCCTTTTATGACAACTCCGCCTTTGTTGCCGGAAAATCTCCCGGTGCCGATGAAGCGGCGTCCATTGCCACCCTTCTCCAGACTGCAGAAAAACTGAGCCGGCAGCCGCCTGAAAAATCAGTCCTCTTTATTGCCACCAGCGGCCACAGTGCGTCCCTCGCTGGGATGCGTGAGATTATCTGGAGTATCAGCTCCAAATCCAAGTTCCTGCGAAAGCAGAAGAAGCAACTGAAAAAAGATCTGCAAAAGACAAAAGCCAATCTGGAAATCCTGCAAGGACTCACTCTACCGCTGACTGAAGATATGGAACGGGACCGTGTTATCAGCGAAGCAATGGCTGATCATCTCAAACTCTCTGTGGATGCCATATCCCGCAGCCTTATCAGTCTTCGTCTGCAAAAAGATAAAGGAGCAGAAGCACAAACAGCCATAGAAGAACTCTCCAAAACCCGTCTGCTCTATCGACGCATGGGCTGGAGGAACACATTTCACGATATCGGAGAAGGGGAAGCAGCCCTTTTCCAGGCAGCAATTCCGGCATCAATAGAAAACAATACAAAACGCAAAAAAGAACTGCAGATCCACCTCAAAAACCTGCAGAGTGCCTACACCTTCCGCAACCTCCTTGCTGACTATGAGATTGCCGCCATAGTTTCGCTCCATCTTTCCAGTCATACCGATGGGCTTGGTGCATTCCACCAGGGTTTTTTATATAACTTAAAGGCGCAGATAAACCGTACCGGTATCTATTCGACCATAGCGGATCTGCTTGAACAGACGGCAGGCAGCAGCAACAGTGGTGCAATGTACCATGACACCCTGCGTTCCAGTCGCCTGCGTTCCTGGGATTCCTGGTTCCTTGACAAACCTCCTCTTGGCGGTGAAGTCGCCTCTCTTGCCGGCTATATAGGTATCAGCCTGGTGAGCACCGGAGATGCAAGGGCACTATGGGGAACACCCTGGGATACCACGAAAAACATCAACTGGAAGAATCTGCAGAAGCAGGCCGATATAGTCACCGACATGATACAGGCCATGGCCGGCACAGCAGCTCTACACTCCGGGAAAATGCCCAGGAACGGTTTCTCAACCATATTGGGCCGTGCCAATCTCCTCCTCCAGGGAGAACTGTTTGCCAATTATCCGGCTGCCCAGACAACCCTCCTCGCCTATCAGGGCATGCAGAAATACTACTCCACAGTGGATTCGTCAGGAATCTTCCGCATCAAAGGGGTGGCTGACAAAAAACATGTGCTGGACAAGGTCATTATCGAGGGCTATCGCTTTGACAACACGAGTGGCCAGGTACTCTGGGCCATTGACAAAAAGGAGACCGGAAAAAAACACTACCGTGTAAAGATAAAAAAACGGCTGATGAAGACAGACCTGATCCTCTTTAGCTGCAAACAGACAACCATCTTTGGCCTACTGGAACCACGAGACTTCAGCTATCTCACAAAACTTAACCTCCTGGATGGTCGAAGAGATGCCCCACCACAGCACTACTGGTACAGTCGTATTGACACCCGTGATTCCACCATGGCCTCCATCTACACAGAACCCGGGACCTGGCTGAAGGCAACGCTGTCTGACAATGTACTCTCCCGTAAAATGATCCTCACCAATGCCACCGATGATAATTCCATGGGATTTGGATATTCCGTCGATCAATACCCGGCCATATACAATACGGTCTATCAGTCTGCCCGTGATATCTGGACCCTCCTTGCTCCACGGGTGCAGAACCTTGAACGACACGGTATCTTTGATGCCAAAATCAACGCCTTGGAAGAGAGGGGAATAGCAGCATTACTCAAGGCTGAAAGCAGTCTCAAGCAACAGGATTATGGACAATTTTCCAGTGCCTCTTCGGAAGCGCTGGCACTCGCTGACCGTGTCTATGCCCAGGTAGAAAAAACCCAGAAAGATGTCCTTTTTGGCGTCCTCTTCTACATTGCCCTCTTTGTCCCTTTTGCCTTCTGCATGGAACGATTCCTCTTTAACTTCGCCAATATCTATAAAAGGATCGTCGGATTCTCCGGCATCCTCTTCCTCCTTATCGGAATCATCTACCAGGTTCATCCGGCTTTTCGCCTGGCATACAGTCCCACAGTTGTCATCCTGGCCTTTTTTATCCTCGGCCTGTCGCTGATGGTTAGCCTCATCATCTTTTTCCGTTTTGAAGAAGAGATGATCCTTTTACAGCGTCGAGCCACCCATAAACGACCAGCAGAAATCAGTCATTGGAAAGCATTTACTGCCGCTTTTTTCTTAGGTGTTTCCAACCTGCGGCGCAGGAGGATGCGTACCATCCTCACCTGCCTGACCCTTATTATCCTCACCTTTACCATTATGAGCTTTACCACGGTAAAATCGGGCAGCAGACAGAGTAAACTCTTCTTCCAGGATGAGGCCCCCTATCACGGACTCCTCTTGAAGCAGGTGGATTGGCGCAGCCTGCCGGTGGAAGCTGTTGCAGGATTGGTTGATGGTTTCCAAAATGCCAGCAGCATAGCCCCTCGCATCTGGCTGGAGGCCAAAAACCCGACCCAGACAGTTCATGTTCCCCTACAGCACGGAGAAAACAGAACTACATTGCAGGGACTGATCGGCCTTTCACCTTCTGAAGCCCAGGTAACCGGCCTTGATACTGTACTCACGGCAGGAAGATGGTTTAAGCAGAATGACCGACTGACAGTTATCCTGGACGAGGATATGGTCAAAGCACTACAGGTATCTGCAGACGGTACGCAGAGCATCAAAATATGGGGACATGACTTTACTGTAATCGGCTGCTTTAATGGAACACAGTTTGATAAGGCACTTGACCTTGATGGAGAAACACTCACCCCGGTCACCTTTCCTGATGAATCCGGGGCTGACCTGACAGAAGTTGAACAGGAGGCCATGGAATCCGGGGATGATGTCCGCTCCTTCCAGAGCAGATACCATCATATCCCCGCTTCCCAGATTGGTATCATCCCCGCCTCCACTCTGCTGGCACTTGGCGGGAAGCTGAAGAATCTTGCCGTATTACCAGGAGAGAATGAATCCATCAGCGAAACTGCCGAACGACTGACCGATCGCTTTTCCATGGCCATTTTTGCAGGAGAAGAGGACGGAGTCTATCTCTATAACCAGAGTGATTCCATGCAGTACAGTGGCGTGCCCAATATTCTTATTCCACTCCTTATCTCCATCTTTATCGTCCTGAACACCATGATCAGTTCAGTCTACGAACGAAAAAATGAGATCGCTGTCTACACCTCGGTGGGGCTCGCCCCCTCCCATGTCTCTTTTCTGTTCGTAGCCGAAGCTCTGGCACTGGCGGTAATCTCTGTGGTCCTTGGCTACCTGCTGGCTCAGGTCTCCGCCTCTCTCTTTGCAGACACCTCCCTCTGGGCAGGACTCACTGTC
>JAOZKX010000151.1 GCA_029935135.1 Desulfocapsa sp. | reverse complement strand
GGTCGATATTTTTTTTGCAGCAGGGGAATCAACATTCATTTGTGGTGTTATTTGGTCCACTGTTGCAACATCATTGGATTTTGATTTTTTAACTTTCACGGCTTCCAGAGTAACGACAGGTAAAGCTGGGGGAGTTTCCTCAAAATCACGACGCTTTCCTATGCTTAACTCATCTGTTTCTGGAACAGGTTTTGCTTTGACGGTATCTTCTACATACACTTTTTCTTCTAAATCACTGATATTTTTGTCTGCATAGGGAGTTGTCGTCACCATTTCACCATCGAATATGGCACCTTTGATATATGCGCCAGCAAATGATGTCCCGCGAAGATCTGCACCTCGAAGATCCGCATCTGCTAAATCGGCTCCGCCAAAGCCTGCCTCTCGAAGGTTTGTATCACGAAGATTTGCTCCGGATAAATCGCTCAGATGAAATCGAACACGAGACAAATCCGCACCTTCAAGATTCGCCCCGGACAATTCCATACGATTTAAATTGGCTCCACTCAAATCACACTGTGGGCAACTGTTACTCTCTTTTAGAGTTATAAGATTGTTTTGCACAGTAAGGGAAACTGAGAGTTCATCAGTCAGACCTGGACATGAAACGAGCGCAAGAGAACAACAAGAGATGAAACAAATAGAATTTCTTTTAAAAGCAGACATGCAAACTCCTCTGAATAGATAAAATATAAACAAATCTTACCAAGATATACTCTATTCATAGAGAAGTTCCAAGATCGTTCAATAAACCATAAAAAAAACTCGCTTCACTCTAACAATTAAAATCCTGTTAAATAATCTGCTTAAAAATTACTTGACTCTTCCCAAAAACGGTGTACCCTGCACAGCAATGAGTGTTGCATAAATGTAGCGCAACACTTATGGAACACTTTTTATGCCATACTTTCAACAACATATCATTTTTTAAAATAAATGCTCTTTTCAATAATGAATGAGGGCTCATTTACAATTGCCAACTATCCGCATTTAAATAGTTGGCCAATTTGAACACTTCACGGTGTTTCAAGGATCAGGAGGGGAAGGATGAATATAGAAGATTTGGAAAAGGAATCAAATGAAGGTGTAGAAACGCTGCCTTTAGCCGAGCGTCGTAATTTCCTAAAAATGGGACTTATGGTCACCGGCGTATTTCTCGGCGGCTCTGTGCTTTCACTTACTTCGGCAGACACCGCAAAAGGCGGTACCGCTGACTCTGTAATTCCTGCCGAAGGTGCGTATCCATACACTAAGCATTACGGTATGATCATGCGTCAAAACAACTGTATTGACTGTGAAAAATGTATTGATGCCTGTAGAGAGACAAACCATGTGCCTGTTGGCCACGGAGCATGGCGTACCACCATCCAGGAACGCTTGACCACACTAGACGGTGTTGAAAAACAGGAATTCCGCCCAATCCTCTGTAACCACTGTAACCGCCCTCCCTGTGTTCGGGTCTGTCCCACTAAAGCCACTTATAAAGATCCTGAGACCGGTATTGTCGTCATGAATTATTCAAAATGTATCGGCTGCAAAACCTGTATGGCTGCCTGCCCCTACAATGCCAGATATTTCAGTCATGACAAATATGCGATTGACAAATGTAACTTCTGCCTTGATACAAGACTTTCCATGGGTGAAAAAGAGACCGCCTGCGCTGCAGCCTGTCCAGCTGATGTCCGTGTATTTGGTGACATCAAAGACAGCAGTACAGAAATCTATCAGTTGCTGCATAAGCCAGATAATAGAATATGGGTCCTACGCCCTGAATGCGGCGCATTGCCAAATGTCTTTTATATGAATGCATAAAAACAATCATTAGCGTGCTGATTGAACAAGACTACAATCTCAGTACGACTCAGATTCCAGGAGAACATACGATGAAAAAACAATATATTACTGCTGTTGCTGCTACCTTGCTTGCAGGTTCATTCCTGCTGGTCGGCCAGGCCTTTGCAGAAGATGATTACGATGTAAAAGCATTTGGCCCCAAAAGCCCAATCGTCTGGGAAAAACCAGTAAAAGTTATCTTTGAACACCGTACCCATACCGACGAAATCGGTCTGGAATGCAGCGCCTGCCATGGTGATATTTTTGCCATGCAGAGAGGTGTTGCTCCAAAGACAGGAAAACTTACCATGGCCTCTCTTGCTGAAGGTATGTTTTGCGGCGCTTGTCATGACGGTGACACAGCGTTTGCTTCAGATACCAATTGCAGCGCATGCCATGTACTCCCCGAAGACCCAATCGTCTGGACCAAGCCTGTAAAAGCCGTTGTCTTCTATCATCAAAAACATACAGAAGATTATGGCCTCGACTGTGACTCCTGTCACAGTGATTTTTTTGCCATGAGAAAAGGAGCTGCTGAACAATCAGACAACTTCACCATGCAGGCCCTTTATGATGGTCAGTACTGCGGCGCCTGTCACGATGGAGACACTGCCTTTGCGTCAAACACCCTCTGCAACACCTGCCATATTGGTACCAAAGGATATGATCGCATGATGGGGGTTGATCCTCACGCAAAAACGCCTGATGCTCACGGTGGGCACTAATAGATATTTGAAGACGACATCTTTATTAATCTTTTAAATATTACAACTACGCACAGGCTCTGCCTGAATACTAAAATGTGCAGGAGATAAAAATGGCTAACAATTCAATTGCAAATATATTTGCCGAGACTCAGGACACGAGTCTGGCAACGCCCGCTATGAACAGGGCAACGATTTTCTTTCTTATTACCATTGTGGCTGGCCTCAGCTGCGGTGTCGCCTCTTTTATATTTGGCCATGAAGCCATCTATAACAATACCCGTGAGGTCCCATGGGGAATGCTGATTTCCACCTATGCCTTCTGGGCAATCACATCCACAGGCCTCTGTATCTATGCAGCGATTTCGCATCTTTTCGGAGGAACACGGATGGCAATCGTCAGTAATAGAATGGTATGGATGTCCATTGTCTGTATTATGGCTGCATTTGCAACTATCGGTGTTGAAATAGCAAGCCCTCACCGCATGATCATCTATAATATCCTTTCTCCTAATCCAACTTCAAATATCTGGTGGATGGGGACACTGTACGGTCTTGCCGTTGGTTGTATGATCGTTGAATTTTTTGGCATTGTTACTGGACTTGCTCGTATTGCCGTCATCCTTGGAACTGCAGGTGCTATCGCTGAGGTCCTTGCAAACAGCTGCCTGGGCGGAGTTTTTGCCACTCTCCCATCACGTCCATACTGGTACGGCGGGCAACTGCCAATTTATTTCCTCACAGCAGCTTTTCTCTCCGGTGCATGCGCAACCATCCTCTTCAACTACCTCGCCTATAAAATTCGCGGTAAAGAGATGAGTGAGGCCGTTAAAAACGGTGTCAAAAGTGCCGGAAAAGCAATGCTTCTCGTCCTTATCCTCTATGCAGTAGCAACATTCTGGCGCCTGGTAATGTACTATGTGGGCGGAGATGAACTAGGAAGAATTGCTGCAAGCGCCCTGGTCAGCGGCCCACTATCCATTAACTTCTGGGTTATGGAAGTATGTGTCGGACTCCTTGTACCACTGCTGCTCATAATACTCTCCCGGCTGGAAAATATTGCAATGATGGCGTTTGCAGGATTCCTTATCCTGATCGGACAATTTGTGGCCCGTTATGACCTCGTTGCCGGTGGACTGCTTGTACCTGTCAGCCTTGGCTGGGATAATGCACCAACATACCTTGACTATGTTCCATCTGTCTTTGAATTTGGCGTAATTATCGGAAGTATCAGTGTTGTCTGTTTTGGGTTCCTTATCGGAGAAAGAGTTTTCGGTAAGGTTTTCGAGCAGAAAGAACACCACTAATCACCACCCAGGTAAGAGAAGAGTCATTCCTGGAAAGACTCTTCTCTTCTTGCAGTACATTCCATCAGCAACTATTTGTTAGTTACTATTAATCCTCTCTACTTCCGGTTTCCTCAACATACCAATACCGCACATATGACATCGGCAGAAGACATAAAACCACAAAGTTTTCCAGACTTAAGTCTGACCGGCGGTGGTAATGAACTCTTTCAGGCAATTCAAGACCCTATATTTGTTGTCACTCCAGATGGCATAATAATTGATGCCAATAATGCTGCTATCAGCGCTGCCCAAAAAAAAAGAGCTGATATTATAAATAAGGGTATCTGCAAGATCATCCATGGAGGGAGTTCCCCTCACATCCAATGTCCGCTTGAGGAATTCCTCCTTACCTGTTCACCGCGAGTTGAAGAATCACGACTTCCAGGACTTTCCGGGGAATACCTACTGACCATCTCACCTGTAAAAGACCAGGACGACACCATTCGAAAAATCCTTCTGGTTGCAAGGGAACTTACCACCCTTGAAATAAACAAAGCCGATTCCTTTCGCACAGCGCAACTAGCTGCTATCGGTGAACTGGCTGCAGGTGTAGCTCATGAGGTAAACAATCCAATTACCGGTATCATCAATTTTGCTCAACTGCTACTGGATGACTCTGAAAAAGATTCTCTCCAGGAAGATCTCCTGGGAAGAATTGTAGACGAAGGTGAAAGAATTGCCGCTATTATAAAAAATTTACTCTCATTTGCCCGAGATAGTGACAATGAAAGTGAACCGCTTAATCTCATTCAAGTTATATCAGAAAGCCTGTCTCTCGTTGAACATCAATTTAAAAAAGATGGTATCAAAATAAGTACAAGTATCCCTCCTAATAACTGTAAAATTATTGGAAACTTTACTCAATTACAGCAGGTATTTCTCAACCTGTTAAGCAATGCACGATTTGCACTCAATGAACGTTTTCCAAATTCATCTCCTGATAAAAAAATTGAAATACATTGCTCCCCCACCACTAATGATGAAGGGTTGCTTGTTTCCCAGATATCCATAAAGGATTTTGGCACGGGCATTCCACAGGGAATACTTGATAGATTGTTTGACCCGTTTTTCACAACAAAACCCTCTGGGCAGGGCACCGGCCTTGGGCTCAGTATCAGCTTTGGTATCATCAGGGACCATGGAGGATTAATTAAAGTTAATTCAATCATGCATCAATACACTGAAATGATAATTGAAATACCATCTTCAGGTATATAATATGATTACTCCTGTACACGAAAACACTGACACCCGTATTTTGATTGTTGACGACGAATCCTCCATTCGCCTTACATTCGAAATGTTCCTGGCCCGTGAAGGCTATGGACCAATTGTCACAGCATCTACCTTCCACGAAGCACTTGAAGCAATCGCCAACAATGAGTTTGACCTTATTATCAGTGACATTGTTCTCGAAGGAGAAAGTGGAACTGACTTTCTATGCAAAGTCAGAGAAGCTGGAATTGAATGTCCCGTGGTCCTTGTTACAGGATTTCCCAATCTTGACACAGCATCAGAAGCAGTACGCTATGGAGCATTTGATTATATTTCAAAACCTGTTAACAAAGAAACACTTTTACGATTTGTCAGACAGGCCCTCCAGCACTGGGAACTTGAAAATGACAAAAAAAGACTGCTCCATGAAAATGAAAAATTCAAGCGCTACCTGGAAGCTATTTTCAGCTCTGTTCGCGATGCCATAATAACTATAGATAACAATCTAAATATTGTTCAGTTAAATGATACCGCTAAACGCTGGCTGCAGTACCCAGAAAAAAACAATGAGGTGAAGCTTAAATCATACCGGGATGAAATGGGTAAAGCATGCCTGCAGGATGTACAGAAGGTACTTTCGTCCAAACAGGGTGTACGGGAACATCAGGTAGAGTGTCATAAACCCGACGGGAACATACGAATCATCAGCCTGAATGCCGCTCCTCTGCAAGATGGCTTTGATGAGTTCCAGGGAGTTGTTATTGTAGCAAAAGATATCACATTACCTGAACCGGATACCGGGAAAAACTCAAGAAATCAATTCCACGGATATGTTGGTTCAAGT
>JAOZKX010000150.1 GCA_029935135.1 Desulfocapsa sp. | reverse complement strand
CTTTTGATTGTGTCCTGATGGATATAGAGATGCCGGTTATGGATGGGTACACGGCAACGAAGATTTTGCGCCAGGAAAAAAGGTTTGCAAATCTGCCTATTCTTGCAATTACGGCCAATGCGTATGATGCCCACAAGGAGCGTTGTCTGGCCGCAGGAATGAACAGTCATGTGGGTAAACCCATAGAGGATGATATCCTCTATGCTGAACTGGTCAAATGGATTGATCCTGGAAAGATATCCTCAGCGCAAAAATCAGATGCAGAAGAACTGAAGGTGAAGGATGTAGAGCAGATTCAAGCGATAACATCCGTGGAGGGACTGGATGTACAGACTGCTCTTGCCAGATTGGATGGTGACAACAAGCTCTACAGCAAACTCCTGCGAACCTTTCGGGTGGATCATGTTGGTGATTATGAACTTGTGCAAAAGTGTATAGCGCTTGGGCGAATTGATGAGGCAAGGCGCCTGGTCCATTCTCTTAAAGGAGTCGCCCCTATTATTGGATCACAGGGGTTGGCTCGCATTACCCTTGATTTTGATGATGTTCTTAGCAGACGACTTGTGGAACGCTATTCCGGGTTACTCGCTGTCTTTCATAAAAATCTTGATTCTGTCTTACTTTCTATTAAGGATTATTTTGATAATAATCCAGAGGAGGAAGTGGATCACTCTTCCAACCACACTCTCGACAGCAAGGAGCTCTTTCGCAGGTTCTATCATCTGCGTGGCCTGCTTGACAGCATGGATCTTGAAGCCCATAGCTACTCCACAGAGTTATGTAAATATTTCCCCAAAGAAATACCCTTTCAATTGAAGAAAAAGTTTGAAAGCAGTCTGGCAAATTTTGATTATGAACAGGCAATAATAGAGTTAGCAGCCATTGAAAAACAGATAAGGAAGGAACACTAAGTTGATGCATAAACCCAAGCAACAACCGACGATTCTGGTGGTGGATGATGAGGGGATCAATGTTATGTTGATTCATGACGCATTGAAGGATTTTTGCCGTGTGATTGGTGTGGTCAGTGGCAAACAAGCTCTGCAGGCCGTGATAAAGGAACCGCATCCTGATCTTATCCTGCTGGATGTCCTGATGCCGGAAATGGATGGTTATGCCGTTTGTCAGGCCATAAAGAAAAACAGGTTAACTGCTGATATTCCAGTAATATTTATTACTGCCCTGGAAGAAGAAGAGGATGAGACGAAAGGCTTTGCTGCTGGAGCTGTTGATTACATCCATAAACCAATTCGAAAGGCCATTTTGAGAGCCCGGGTAAAGATTCACCTTGAGCTGAAAAAAGAACGCGATTTCCATGCCAGGCAGGCACTGATTGATGGCTTGACCGGGATTGCCAACAGGCGACGGTTTGAGGAGCATCTGGAAGTTGAGATGCGTCGAGCTCATAGAAACAAGTCACCCATTGCTCTTATTATGCTGGATATTGACTTTTTTAAATTGTTTAACGACAACTATGGGCATATTGCCGGCGATGAATGTCTCAAACAGGTTGCAAGTGCAGTTCATGGTTGTATGCATCGATCCCATGACCTTGCGGCCCGCTTTGGTGGAGAAGAATTTATCTGTGTCTTGCCTGATACAGATAAGACAGGCGCTCAGGAAATGTCAAAAGCAATTCTGCAGGCAGTTCGTGACTTGGAGATTCCCCACAATTTTTCCCGCTGTGAAAAAATCCTGACTGTCAGTATCGGCTGTTTTACGATTGTTCCCAGTCAGGGGGAATCCATTGATGATCTGGTGAGAGAGGCAGATGACCTGCTCTATTACTCGAAACAGGAAGGCCGCAACAGGGCAACTTGCAAGGCAATGTAACAAGATTATTTGTTATCTGTTAACGGATTTCATTTGAATCCACATAGGCATAGGCACTGTGCTTGTGGATTGACTCAAAGCTTTCAACACTTGCAGAAAACCAGGTGATATTTTTGTTCGCAAGGGCATTGACTGCAACTTTTCTGACCACATCTTCCACAAACATGGGGTTTTCGTAGGCTTTTTCAGTAACAAATTTCTCATCCGGTCGCTTAAGCAATGCCCAGAGTTCGCATGAGGCGGAATCTTCAATCATACGGATAAGATCTTCCATCCAGATGAATTTTCTGAATTTTACATTAAGGGTTACTTCGGCGCGCTGATTATGAGCGCCAAACGAACTGATCTCTTTGGAACAGGGACAAAGTGAGGTGACTGGAACTTTGACTGAGAGGACGAAATCATCGTCACTGCCGATGTTGCCGGTGAAGGAACACTCATACTCCATAAGGCTTCGCGTTCTTGAAACAGGTGCCTTTTTTTCGATAAAATAGGGAAAAGACATTTCCAGGCGGGCACTTTCGGCACCTAAACCATCTTTGATTTCGGCAAGGAGTTCCGGAAAAATGGTGACGCTCATTTCGTCCATGTATTTATTGAGGACAGAGGTGAATGTGTGCACACAGCTCTCTCTCTGTTCTCCTGGCAAACTGGCCTGCAGGGAAACGCGGGCGACACTGTTTTGCAGGCCGCCATTCTTTTCTCGTATGCGTACCGGAATCTGGATATCTTTGATTCCAACAGATTGGATCTTCATCAGGGATTAGTTTCGTAGTTGGGTAGAATCCCGAACACCAAGAGATTTGTATATCTCCTGGGTGGCAAGAGAGGAGTTCAGCGTGAAGAACTGGATTCCCCGGACATCGTTGTCAAGGAGGTCTCGTATCTGTTCTGTGGCCCAGTGGATGCCAACTTTCTCTACAAATTCATCATTTTCTGCACGATAGACCGCCTTTAATAAACGGGCTGGGATCCTTGCCCCGCCGGCCAGTTCTGCCGTACGGATCAGTCCACTCTTGGTGTTGACCGGCATGATCCCTGCGATGTTCGGCACATGGATACCGGCCAGTTCACATCGCTCACAGTAGTCATAGAAATCACGATTATCAAAAAAGAGCTGGGTTACAATATAGTCAGCTCCGGCATCAACTTTTTCTTTCAGATAGTCGATTTCCTGCAGGCGATTAGGCGTTGCCGGATGCCCTTCCGGGAAGCCAGCTACTCCCACGCACATTTCAGGAAAATATTTTTTGATATAGGCGACAAGGTCTGTGGAATAGGTGAAGTCATCCTTTGTGTGATCATAGTCAGGGTCATCTTTGGGCGGGTCACCACGAAGGGCCAGGATGTTGTTGACTCCAGCTTCTCTGTATTTCTCTAATATAAGGTGCATCTCCTCACGGCTGCTGCCAACACAGGTGAGATGGGACACAACGGTAATGTCAGTCTGTTTCTTGATCCGTACAACGAGGTCGTGGGTTCTGTCTCGTGTGGTTCCACCGGCACCATAGGTCACACTTACATAGGAAGGACCCAGAGGCATAAGGTTTGAGATAGTATCCAGCAGGCGATCAGCGGCAGCATCTTCTTTTGGAGGGAAAAATTCAAAACTAAATGTTGTTTTATGATTTTCGAGCAGATCTTTAACGAGCATGGATTTCTCTTGGGGAAAAGTTTAATAACAATATGTTGTATGGAGAATTTTCCAAGGTGTTTACTCTTTTTTCACAATTTCGACAACCTGAAATAGGAATATCTCAACGCTGCTTGCCTGTTTCACTATCTTTTTATATGCTTTTCTCCATTTTCATTGTAGGTTAGTTGTTTTCGATTTTTGTAAATCCTGCACAGGTCTGCATTAAAAAATATGAGCGACAAACAGATACAGGTTCGAATAGATAAGTGGTTGTGGGCTGCCCGTTTTTTTAAAACCAGGGGGTTGGCATCCAAGGCTGCCAGTGGTGGGAAGGTATTTGTCAATGGACAACGCTGCAAACCATCCAAAATTGTAAAAGTAAGCGATGTGTTGAGCATTCAAAAGGCTGAAATTGAATTTACTGTGCTTGTCCTGGCATTGTTAGAGAAGCGGGGACCTGCCAGGATTGCCCAGACACTATACGAAGAGACTGAAGAATCCATACAAAAAAGAGAAGAACAGCGAAAAATCCGTTCTCTTTTCTATGCCGGGCAGTCTGTTCCAGATAAACGACCAGGTAAAAGAGATCGGCGAAAGATACGAGAGTTTATCCGTAAAAATGACTGACAGCGATGATGGAAGATTTGTCGCTGGAAGAACTGTTAGAGATTTTTTAAATTCATGAGAAACAATATTGCAGTAATAACCAGTCAATCATAAAGAAGAAGAGGAAAAGATGGCGAATACAATAGAAAGGGCTCTGATCAGCCTTACAGACAAGTCAGGAATTGAAGATTTTGCAAAGGCACTTGTTGAAATGGGAGTCGAAATCCTCTCCACCGGTGGAACAGCCAAGGTAATGCGGGAGTCTGGACTGAGTGTGATGGATGTCTCTGAGTTCACTGGTTTCCCGGAAATGCTCGACGGTCGGGTAAAGACTTTGCATCCCAAGGTGCATGGCGGTATCCTTAATCAGCGTGCCAATGCTGACCATCAGAAACAGTGTGCAGAAAATGGATTGAAGAATATTGATCTTATTGCTGTAAATTTATATGCATTTGAAAAGACAGTGGCAGATCCGAACTGCAGTCTTGCCGATGCCATTGAAAATATTGATATTGGTGGGCCGACTCTTCTTCGTGCTTCTGCAAAAAACTTTCACGATGTTACTGTGATTGTTGATCCTGCAGATTATGCCATTGTTCTTCAGGAGATGAAAGAGACCGGTAATACTACTCTCAAGACTAGATTTCGTCTGGCAGCTAAAGTTTTTGCCCTGACATCTTCCTATGATACCACTATTTCAAACTGGCTTGAAAAGGTGGATGTCGACAGTAACGACTATTTTAGATAGGAGATTTTGTTATGCTGAAGATGGCAGTGTTACTGTCTGGAAGTGGGCGCACTCTCGATAATTTTCATGAGAGATTCAAGGCCGGAACTCTACAGGCTGAAGTGCAGGTGGTGATCTCAAATGTTTCTGATGCCCTTGGTTTAAGCAAGGCGGAGAATTATGCCTATCCCGCTTTTCATGCAGCAGGAAATGATGCCATTAACAAAATTATCCGGGAATATGATGTGGATGTGATCGTTTTGGCTGGATTTCTTAAGCTCTACAGCGCTCCTGCATCGTTGGCTCGTTCAGTTATTAATATTCATCCCTCTCTGATTCCAGCATTTTGCGGGGATGGTTTTTATGGCTCCAGGGTACATAAGGCTGTGAAGAAACGAGGCTGTCTGGTCACCGGTTGCACGGTGCATTTTGCCAATGAAGTGTACGACGAAGGTCCTATTATCCTGCAGAAAAGCGTGGAACTTGCTTATGAAGACACTCCCCATGAAATTGGGGATAAGGTGTTTGCAGTAGAATGTGAAGCCTTTCCAGAAGCCTTAAATCGTGTAGATGCAAAAGGGATAGACTTTTTCTGGAACAGGGTTGAGGGATAGGTATGGAAAAAAGGACAATTCTTACTTCTGTCGACCTTTCCCTTGCTGTAAACAGAATCGCTCTCCAGATTCTTGAAAGGAACCATGATCGTGAAAACCTTGCCATAGTGGGTATTCATACCTGTGGGGTTTTTCTTGCCCAACGGATCAGGTCGATTATTCAAGAGCAGACCACCACAGAGATTCCATACGGCAGTCTTGATATAAATCTCTACCGTGATGACTGGAGCCTGATCAGCCAGAATCCCATTGTGAAAAAAACGGATGTCTGCTTTATGGTGGAAGGGAAAGATATCATTCTGGTTGATGATGTACTCTTCACCGGGAGAACCATCCGGGCTGCCATGGATGCGTTAACAGACTATGGCCGCCCCCGTTCTGTACAACTTGCCGTACTCGTAGACAGAGAGGGGCGCGAACTCCCGATCCAAGCTGATTACCTCGGCGTATCCACAGGCGTTCGTTCCGACGAAAAAATAAAGGTCATCATGAAAGAACATGGCGACCGCGATGAAGTCATTCTTGAATAATAAAGGTATGCGGTGTGCGGTTTACGGTGTGGGGTGAAA
>JAOZKX010000149.1 GCA_029935135.1 Desulfocapsa sp. | reverse complement strand
ACATGAGCCAAGATCGCAGCGGTTTGCTGGCCAAGATCTGTGGAGTGCTCAGTCTGCATAATCTGTCGGTTCTTAATGCTCAGATATTTACCTGGAAAGACGGTAGTGCGGTGGATGTGTTGGATGTGCGTCCAGAAGATGGGGTTGGATACGAAGAAAAAGATTGGCAGGCAGTCAATGATGATCTGAACCTGGCCCTGAATCATCGCCTTGGTCTGGGGCACCGGCTCTATAAAAAACTTGCAAACAGTTATGGACGGCGAAAATTTCCCTCGTCCATGGGGAAAACAGAGGTGGTTGTGGATAATGAGGCATCGGATCAGTACACGGTTGTGGAGGTGTATTCCAGTGATCGTCCCGGGCAGCTGTACCGTATCACCCAGACACTGGCCGATTTCGGGATTAATATTTATCGTGCCTATATAGCAACAGAGGTGGAGCAGCTGATCGATGTCTTTTATATACTGGATAGCCAGAAACAAAAGGTGCTTGATCAGGCATTTGCCGATGAACTGCGGGAAGGACTTTTGTACGGTATTGAAGGAAAGATATAGCTAAAAGAGTACAAAAATGTAACATAAAACTTTTTTATTTTATTTTTTATCGCAAAATGGTAATGATAGGTGTTTGTATACGAGCCTATTTTACCTTGAATCAGGAATGAAAATATAAGAAAAACCCCATAAAGGGAATGTCCTTTCAGGCAGGATAGATGAAAGGGTATCTTCAACTCAAGTAAGGAGACTTTGCAATGACCAGAGACGACATTATGAGAACCATTGAGGAGGAAAATATTCACTATTTCCGCCTCCAATTTGTTGATATTTTCGGATTTATGAAGAATGTTGCTATTCCAAAAAGCCAGATTGAGAAGGCACTTGACGGCATGATGATGTTTGATGGTTCTTCCATTGATGGCTTTGTTCGCATCAACGAGTCTGATATGTATCTCAAGCCTGACTATAATACCTTTACTGTACTTCCCTGGAGGAATCAGGATGGTGTTGCTGCAGCACGACTTATCTGTGATATCGCTAAATCTGACGGAACTCCTTTTGCAGGATGCCCTCGAAATAACCTGAAACGCGTTCTCGCTGAAGCCAAAGAGATGGGCTACACCATGAATGTAGGTACAGAAGCCGAATTTTTCCTCTTTGAGAAAGACGAAGACGGATACGCCACCACCATCACCAATGATGTTGCTGGATATTTCAGCCTTGATCCTGAAGATACCGGTAATGATTGCCGTCGTGAGATTATTGAAACTCTGGAAGGGATGGGATTTGAGATTGAAGCTTCCCATCATGAAGTTGCAGAAGGACAGCATGAGATTAACTTCAAATATGCTGATGCCCTCACTGCCGCTGACAATACCATCACTTTCAAATGGGTTGTAAAGTCAGTTGCCTCCCGTTATGGATTCCACGCGACTTTTATGCCAAAACCAATTTTTGGTATCAATGGTTCCGGAATGCATACCAATCAGTCTCTTTTTAATGCAGACGGCACCAACGCCTTTTTTGACGAGAATGCGCCACTGCAGCTTTCTGAGGTCGCTTACCAGTATATTGCCGGTTCGTTGAAAAATGCCCGCGGTTTTGCAGCTGTTACCAATCCGCTGGTAAACTCCTACAAACGTCTTGTTCCAGGGTATGAAGCACCTGTTTATGCTGCCTGGTCGGCGTCCAACCGTTCAGCCCTTGTTCGTATTCCAGCTTCTCGTGGTTTGGGAACCCGTACTGAGATTCGCTGTCCGGATCCAACCTGTAATCCTTATCTGGCACTGGCCATGATGTTGAACTCAGGTCTTGACGGAGTGAAAAACAAAATGACTCCTCCACCTTCTGTTGATAAAGATATTTTTAAAATGTCACCGGCAGAGATGGAGGAAGCCGGAATTCATGTAATGCCCGGCAGTCTGAAAGAGGCCATCGAGGAATTGAAGGCAAATCCAATTGCTAAAGAGACCCTTGGCGAGCATATCTTTGGAAAGTACATTGAGGCCAAAGAGGCGGAGTGGGATAGTTATCGGACCGCAGTAACCGACTGGGAGATTGATGAGTATCTTGAACTCTACTAGTCGTTTGGGTAGTCTTTTCTCTTAAAAGAGAAAATGTTTTATACGCAGCAAAAGCCCCCTGTTATCTTTTAAGATGACAGGGGGTTTGTTTTTAATGGAGAATGATCCCTCGCTCACGCAGTTCTGAAATAATTGCATTGACGCATTCCCGCAGAGGGCTATTCCCCGTATCCAGTTCTATGTCCGGATTTTCAGGAGCTTCATAGGGGGAAGAGATACCGGTGTAATTCTTGATTTCACCTGCCCGTGCCTTTTTGTACAGACCCTTAACATCACGTTCTTCGCATATCTCCAGAGAGCAGTTACAGTAGACCTCAATAAGATTCTCGGCTCCGATGATCTTCTTAACATGCTCACGGTCAGCAGTCAGGGGAGAGATAAAGGCAGTGAGGGAAATGGTACCACCGTCAAGAAAGAGGTTTACCATTTCAGCGATACGACGCATATTCTCACTGCGGTCTTCCAGGCTGAATCCCAGGTCTCCACAGAGCCCGTGGCGAACATTGTCACCGTCAAAGACATAGGTTCTGCATCCCATAAGGTGCAAACGCTCTTCAACGGCGTGGGCAAGGGTAGATTTTCCTGATCCGGAAAGACCGGTAAACCAGAGGTTGACGCTCATGTGACCATTTAATGTCTCACGACGGGGGCGACTGACAGCTGCACGGTGTCTGACTACATGGGGTGATTTTACCATTTGTTTTATTTGGGGAAGGGGTTAAGAGAGAAGGGCCTTTGTTTATAGAGTAGTATAGGTGTCTGCCCTTGAAGAGTAAATATATTTTAATGATTGAGAAATTCTTTTTCCTTTTCAGCGGGTTTACTGCTATTTTGATAAGAGCTGCAGGCTGAATGTCAGGAACAGTTGTTTGTTTGTATGGGAACTGGATATTTATCACCGATGAAAAAGAAAAAGGCAACACTGGAAGGACTGAATGCTCTTCTTCCCCATTTTTCCAGAACACAGGGATGGGAAGAACAGCTCGATCTGCATACGGTTTTTGTTAACTGGGAAGAACTGGTTGATGAAGATACTGCTGTCCATTGTCAGCCCTTAAAGATTGTGAAAAAGGTTTTGTGGGTGGAGGTGGAGAACTCCGCCTGGCTGCAGCAGCTGCAATTCCAGACGGTTCAGTTGCTTGCCATTTTAAATGACAGCCTGCAGCGCTCAAAATTGATTGGCCTGCGTTTTTGTATCGCAGAACAACGCCAGAACAGCAAAAACGAAAAGGATGTGGTGCTTCGTTATGTACCGCCCCCGGCTGAAGAGCTGGAGGCCTTTGAAAAACAGGCGGCAACTATTGTCGATAAGGATGCACGAGAGGCCCTGGTCCGCTTCTGGTATCTTTCCAAGGCATGCAGGAAAGAGTGATCGCCTATACTTTGCTTGTTGCGTCTCTGTCTGAAGCGCAATAGTATTATGCATAAACAATATTCCTGGTAAATTCTTTAGAAAAGGAAACTGGTTAACGAATTATGCTTTTTGATACAGTATTAGATGTTATTGGTCAGACACCTCTGGTGCGGATCAATCGATTGAATTCCACCAAGGTTCCCGTCTACGGGAAGTTGGAATCCAGCAATCCCGGCGGCTCTGTGAAGGAACGGATCTCCCTTTCCCTTATTGAGGCGGGTGAGGCGAGTGGTGAATTGACATCAGATAAGATTGTCCTGGAGGCCACCAGCGGCAACACTGGCATTGGGCTGGCCATGGTATGTGCTGCCAAGGGCTATCGTTGTCTGCTGGTTATGCCGGAATCTGCGTCCCTTGAACGGCGGAAAATCATGCAGGCATATGGGGCAGAGATTCTTCTCACTCCGGCCAAAAGAAGCACAGATGGTGCCATTGAAAAAACATACGCGATGGCACGTGAATTCCCGGAACGCTATTATCTGACAGATCAGTTTAATAACGAGGCAAACTGGAAGGCCCATTACTCGCATACGGCCCCGGAAATATGGCAGCAGAGTGAAGGGAAAGTGACCCATATTGTGGCAACGCTTGGCACATCCGGCACGGTGATGGGATTGTGCAAGTGGTTCACTGATAATCATCCCGAAGTTCATATTATAGCAGTAGAGCCTTTCCTGGGTCATAAGATTCAGGGGCTGAAGAATATGAAGGAGTCCTATCGGCCCGGGATATTTGACAAGTCACTGCCTGAAAAGATTCTAACTATTAATGATGAGGATGCCTTTCGTATGGCAAGGCTTCTTGCCAGAAAGGAAGGATTGCTTGTTGGGATGAGCAGTGGTGCTGCGATGTTTTCTGCTTTGCAGTTGGCAGGTGAGCTTGACCAGGGGCTTGTTGTTACCATCCTCCCCGATGGTGGGGAACGCTATCTTTCCACACCTCTTTTTACCCGAAAAAACAGGGCAGAGGAAAAGAAGTCGAGCCTCTGCTTCTTCAATACCCTGACAAAGAAAAAAGAAGAGTTTCGTCCACAGGCAGGAAAAGAGGTCACTTTTTATACCTGTGGGCCAACGGCTTATGAGCCAGCTAACCTTTCCCTGTGCCGGCGTTTTGTCGTCTCTGATCTTATCACCCGTTATCTGGAGCATAAAGGGTATGAAGTAAATTCCTGTATGAATTTTACCGATCTGGACGATAACACCATTGAGGGTGCTGACCGGGCGAATAAGTCCCTGCAGGAGTTTACCAGCAAATATATCGACGGCTTTATGGAGGATATCGATTCCTTAAAGGTAAAGCGGGCAACAAATTATCCCAAGGCCTCGGAACATGTTGCCGATATGATTGAAATTACTCACGAGCTGCTCCATCATGGTTATGCCTATGAGAAGCATGGTTCTATCTATTTTGATATCTCTAAGTTTAAGAATTACGGCAGGCTTTCCGGCATTGATCTTGGGAAAATTCAGCTGGGGAAGACCGTTGATCTCGACAATTACGAAAAGGATAATCCACGCGATTTTACTCTCCTCAAGAGATCGACTCTGGCGGAACTGAAAAAGGGGATCTTTTATGAAACGGACTGGGGCAATGTCCGGCCCGGCTGGCATATTGAGTGCTCTGCCATGTCCACCAAATATCTTGGTGAGACCATGGATATCCATACTTCCAGTCGTGATCTGATTTTTCCCCACCACGAAAATGAGATTGCCATTGCTGAAGCCCTGACAGGGAAACCGCTGGCGAATTACTGGCTGCACTCCGAACTGCTGCTTGTTGACGGGAAAAAAATGTCTGCTGAAGCTGGCAATGTGGTGACCTTAAAAGATATTATGCTGCGAGGATTCACCCCTCGCGATATCCGCTTTATGCTGCTCTCTGTGCATTATCGTAAACCGCTGAATTTTTCCTACCGGCGCTTGACCACAGTACGCACCGCATTGCGTCGACTTGATGAATTTACCTGTAAGCTGCTCTGTCTTCCTCCCGGCAAACCACACCCGGAAGTGGCCACCTTTGTTTCTGCCATGGAAGAGCAGTTTTTTGAGGCACTTGATGATGATCTGAATGTGTCCAAAGGTATGGGGGCTGTATATAAATTTATCAAGAAGACAAATCCCATCCTCCATGTCAACCATCTGGATGGTGATCAGAAAAAGTATATTCTAGACAGTTTACGAAAAATTAATGAAATTCTGCAGATCTTTCGTTTGAAGGGTTGTCCCCTTGCTCCTTCGGTGAATGCTCTGATTCAAAAACGAGAAGAGGCGCGACAGGGAAAAGACTGGGAAGCTGCGGATGAGGCGCGTGATGAACTGATCCGCCGCGGCATTCAGATTATCGATACTGCCACAGGCCCGGTCTGGAAACCTGTGGGTGAAGAGTAAACGGATTTTATTTTACAGAAGAATGGAGTTGCATTTTGGGCCACTCTATTTTATAGAATAGTAATCATGCGCCAATAGCTCAGCTGGATAGAGCAACGGCCTTCTAAGCCGTAGGTCGCAG
>JAOZKX010000148.1 GCA_029935135.1 Desulfocapsa sp. | reverse complement strand
AATCCCGGGGTTGGACTGACGAATGGTATCAAATGTTTCCATACCTGTCATACCAGGCAGCATGGCATCGACAATGGCCAGATCATAATGTGATTTCATGGCCATTTCCACGCCCTGCTCACCACTATACGCACAAGACACATCGTAACCGATATCGCCAAGGGCGACTCTGGTCATATCGGCGATAAACGCTTCATCATCAACAACAAGGATCTTTCGTGAAAGCATTGCCTACTCTTTATGGTTCAACGGAAATTATAGAGCAAAATGTTCTAAAAAATATTTTATATTTACAAATATTTAGTCGAAAACAGTAAATCATGGGGAATGATACCATTCAACACCTGAGCTTTCAAGTTTGCTCTTATCTTTTTTAGTATTTGCGTCATAAAAAAAAAACAGGTAACTTCCATGAAACTTGAAATTACTTTCTTCTTGTACTTCACTGCCGGTTGACCATAGCAATCACTGTTGGACACCTTAACTGCCTACTTAAAAATAAACGAATACGACAGCCGATCACTACTCTAATGACAACTTCCCCTGAACAGCAGCAACCCCTCGCCGAACGAATGCGCCCGCAATCCCTTCAAGAAATAAAGGGACAGGACAATATTCTGGGCAAGGGAAAATTACTGGACAGTATGCTGGATACAGGGATCCTCCCATCTCTTATCCTCTGGGGGCCACCGGGAAGTGGCAAAACAACCCTTGCCCGAATTCTTGCACGATCCACTGCGGCTGATTTTGTCTATTTTTCAGCTGTGCTCTCAGGGGTCAAAGAGGTTCGAAAGATTGTAGCCCACGCAGAAACACTCAAAAACACAGAACAGAGAGGAACAATCTTTTTTATTGATGAAATCCATCGCTTCAATAAGAGCCAGCAGGATGCATTTCTCCCCCATGTGGAGAACGGACTGTTCACCCTTATCGGCGCCACCACAGAGAACCCGTCCTTTCAGATTATTGCACCTCTTCTCTCCCGCTGTCGTGTCCTTACTCTAAACAGCCTCTCCCCTGAAGCACTGGCCGATATCCTCACACGCGCACTGGAGGACAGAAATTCAGGTCTTGGACTGTTGGAACTTTCTTTTGCAGAAAATGCTCTGGAATTATTGATCACTCTTGCCGATGGGGATGCCAGAAGAGGGCTGAACAGCCTTGAGATCGCGGCATCTCTTGTCCGCCATCGTCTAAAAAGTACCACTGACAGTCCAGCGATTATCAACAGAGAAGATATAACCGAGGCATGCCAGCAAAGCACACTTCGCTATGACAAAAGTGGAGAAGAACACTATAATCTTATCTCTGCTCTGCACAAAAGCCTTCGGGATTCAGACCCTGACGGCAGCCTGTACTGGCTCTATCGTATGCTGGAATCTGGAGAAGACCCTCTTTTTATCTGTAGAAGACTTATTCGCTTTGCCTCTGAAGACATTGGACTTGCCGATCCACAGGCCCTGGTACATACAATTTCATGCAGGGATGCCTATCATACCATCGGCCTCCCTGAAGGCAAGCTGGCTATTGCCCAAGCTGTCGTGTATCTTGCCACTGCTGCAAAAAGTAACAGCCTGTACAAAACTGAAAAAGGAGTTATTAAAACAATCAGACAAACGGGGTCCCTGCCCGTCCCCTTGCATCTCCGCAATGCCCCAACAGCCCTGATGAAAGAAATGAACTATGGAAAAGGCTACCAGTATGCGCATGATTCAGAGCAGGCCCTGGTTGCACAGGATCATCTTCCTGAGAGCCTAAACAAAAAACGATTCTATGAACCATCAACCCGTGGCTATGAAGCCACCATCAAAGACCGCCTGCAAAAATGGCGGATTATTCTGCAAAAGAGAAAAAAATGACTAAATTGTTCCCACTTAATATGCTTCTATTTATTGCGACAACATTGTTTGCGCTGAGCAGTATCAGTACCACGCTCCACGCCACTGATGCCCCTCCACTTACCATTTTTTTTTCCAACAATGTCCAGGGAGAAACTGAGGCCTGCGGCTGAAAATCCAGTCAATTGGGCGGTCTGTCCAAAAAATCTTTTCAGATTCACAGTCTTATAGAGCAGGGTAAAAACAACCAGTTACGACTTGATGCAGGGAATCTGTTGTTTAAACGCCCTGTTATTGCAAAAGGGCCTGGTCAGGAGAAACTCACTGCTGCAACCATCATGCAGGCATACAAGAAACTGCACTATGATGCTGTGGGGGTTGGTCCCTTTGATTTGAGTGCTGGTGTACAGTTTTTACAAAATGTCCCAGTCAAGGGTTTCCCCTGGATATCGGCCAATGTTTTCGACAAGGAGGGCAAACCGCTTTTTCGCCGATGGAAGAACAGGACCATTAATGGGGTAAACATAGCCATTACAGCCCTGACTGGTGCAGCCAACACTATCCCTCAGGATATACAGATATCCAGTTGGGATTTAGTTCTCCCCGGACTCCTGGAAGAAATGAAGAGCCTGCCGGACAATTCATTTATCATTTTACTTTCCACACTCCCTGCTGAAGAGAATCGTCTTATTGCAGAAAAACATCCTCGTATCAATCTTATCCTTGAGGCCGACCTGCACCAGAGAAACAGTATCCCGAAACAGGTGAACAGAACACTCTTTACCCAAACGGAAAAACAGGGGAAATATCAGGGAATATTAGAAATCCTCTTTGGAGATGAACGGATGTGGAGGCAGGATGGAAAAAAGAAACTGGCTGAACTGCAAAACAAACTCGGTTCACTCAACTGGCAACTGCGGCGCCTTGAAAAAAGTGCAGTAGCCGCTGACAAGAAAGAACAGTACAGCAACTCAATTAAACGACTGCAAAACGAGAAACTTACCCTGACAAAAACAATTGACTCCTTAACAAGAGAAGTGGCAGACGAACAAGCAGCAGGAACGAAAGAAGATCAGTATGAATTTCGTTTTATTGCCCTGCAGAAAAATATGCCAAATGATCCAGCAATAGAGGTGTTATTGAAGAAACTTAATCAGCAGATACGCCAATTGCACAAGAGGCCGATAGCACCCGGCCAGCATTCACAAGCGACAAAGCAGCAGCTGTCAACTGCCAATCTCGTCGGCTATGCTGTGTGCAGGGAATGTCATACCGCTCAATTTAAATTCTGGCAACAGAGTGCACATGCAAAGGCATATACGACGCTAGTCAATAAAGAGAAAAACTTTAATCTGGAGTGTCTCCCCTGTCATATAACAGAAGATTTATATAACAGCACCCCTAAGACTACGGACAACAGAGCAATGCTCTCCCTGCCTGTCACACTTCTCTCCGTGGGCTGTGAGTCATGTCACGGCCCGGGAAAACGACACAGTGCAAATCCGGAACAGTTTCAAATGACAGCCCGTCCTCAAGAGGAGATCTGTCTCAGATGCCACACAGAAGACCATGACGATAATTTCATTTATGACACGAAGATCCTCAAGATAAGCTGTACAAAAGAATAAAAAAAGGCGCTTATGGACAAAATCCACAAGCGCCTTTACAAGCAATTATCTGACTGGCAGACAATCGACAGCTAAGAAACTATTCCTTAGCAACCAAAAGCTTTCTGCAGATCGGGTACTACTTGTTTTTTACGGCTCATCATTCCATCTACCCACATGGAGGTTCCATCAATCTTTCCACCAAAGGCACCTTCAATAAGGGCTTCGTCGTCAGAAACAACAACCAGCTGTGTTCCTTCTTTCACGACATCGGTAAGCATCAGAAGAACAGTGTGACGACCATCAGCTTTTACCTCTTTAGCGGCATTTAAGAGATCATCGCGAATAGCAGCAACCTGATCAAGGGTGGCAAGCTCAAGCTGACCAACACCAACTTTTTTTCCATTCATATCAAAATCTTTGTAGTCACGGAAAAGAAGATCTTTTGCAGGAACACCATCAACAGAAGATTTTGCTTTCAGCATATCCATAAAGAGTGCTTCTGTATCATCTACACCAGCAGTTACTTTCAACTCGGCAACAGCGGCTTTGTCATCGTCGGTACAGGTGGGTGATTTAAAGTTAACAGTATCAGAAAGAATAGCTGAAAGCATGCCACCAGCAACATCTTTAGGAATAGCAACACCAGCATCTTTGAACATTTTGTTCAGTACAGTACCGGTACAACCAACGGGTTCAACGCGAACGAGAATAGGCTGATTGGTGGTCACATCACCAACTTTATGATGATCAACAATGGTCACAACCTCAGCATCAGTAATATTCGCAGGAGCCTGTCCCATATCACTGAAATCAACGAGAGCTATTGTTTTTCCAGCTACATCATTCATTTCCTCAGGAGCTGTTAAACCGAATTTCTCCAGCACTACAGTGGACTCGGGGTTGAGCTTTTCAAGTGAAGACTGCATGCAGGCCTTGGCATCCTGGCCCTGCGCATTCAGAAGAGTAGCCAGGCCGATGGCCGCGGTTACTGAGTCAGTATCAGGGTTGGAATGACCCGTTACATAAATTGTCATGATGTTTCCTCCGTACAAATATGAGTTATTTTTGCTTATCTCCGTCAGTTATTTTCTTACAGAATACAAGCAGTTTCTAAAAAACTTAAATTGTTGGGAACAATAGTGCTTTAGCTTGCTTGAGTCAAGGAGAAAACTGTACAGGCAACACCATAAAGCTGTAGCAACACCTTGGGAACACAACAAATAACACATGTATTCCCAACCACTTACTCTCCTCATTATTTTTAATACCTCTTCTGCAGCAAAAGAAATCAAGCGTGACTTTCGGAAGAAGCTACAGTATATTGTTAATTTACTATTTTTGTATTTTCCTTTAGCCAAACGGTTTTTTTATGGACCCATCAGAAGAAAAAAAAGATATTCAAACAAGCAGCAAGAAGAAATCCTACCTTCGGCCGGCTGGCATCGGCCTGTTGCTGATAGTTATTGCCATGGCACTCTTCTTCTACCTACGACCAGACTCGGCTTCTGAGCTTCCTCCTCCCCTGGTGTCAGAGACCGCTACGGAGACCAGTTCAGAAACTGAAAATACTGCTGAAGAAGAGCAAGTTGTTGAAAAAGAAACTGCCACAAGCAATCTACCAGAAACTGAGGCTGAATCAGCTTCTGTGTTGCCAATGGATATTGCTCCGGATGTTACTGCGCAAGCTCCTTTAACTCCCCCTGTGACAGAAGAACTACAGCCTGCGAAGACAATTGAAGATAAAGCGCTTTCAGGATGTTCACTGGCAACCGACAATATAGACACCTTTTATAAAAATCTCGATAGCCACCAATACTTCAAAGCATATAATATTCCCCCTCCCAGCAAGGACCATTTCAATGAACTTATCCAAAAACTGCTCGCCAATCCTCCAAAGGTCACCGGAGAGACAGACGATCTCTATACAATTTTAAGAAACACAGCCCATTTCTTCCGGATTTCAGGGAAAGACAATATCCTGATGCTGAAGGGCGTTCTCAACAGTGAAAGACAGTTCCTGGAAAAACTGCTGTCTGACTACTATCTCCTGCTCTCCTCTCCCGACTGCAGCAAAATCCCCTATGTCTCCAATATCAGTAGAGACGGACTCTACGAATATGCCTGTTTTTTCTTAAACACCATGGGAGGGCGACTCTATCTCTTTAGAAGAGATTCCCTCTCACGAATGGCTGTTACCTATTATGCGATTCTTCTTATAGATCAGGCCAATCAACAGAACAAAAACAAACACGGGATCTCCCTCAAGTCAGCGATAAGCATGCTTATCTCAGAGATGGAAAGCGGTGGAGCAGCGTTACAGAAATCAGACCTCTACCTTGATACACTCTACGATTTAAAGGAGAAGTATCAATAAATTTGGTTTTTGCAGCAATATGTCATATAATTGTATGTAGCGGGAGGGAATTTTTTAGGCAAAACATTGATTATGCAGACAGTCAGTAACTCTTATAGCGTTCAAACTTACGCACAAATGCAAAACACAGGGGTTGTTGCGCCTGCTGACAAGAATCGAATCCCCTCTCCTTCTCCCTCTTCCCCCCAGACAGGTG
>JAOZKX010000147.1 GCA_029935135.1 Desulfocapsa sp. | reverse complement strand
AAACAAGGAAAATGGTATCATCACCACTGAGGATATGAGCTGCAATGATCTCGTCATTTTCATTGATGGTCAGTGCCTTTTTCCCCCGTTTTCGAGGTTTAACAAATTCCTGAAGGCTGGTCTTTTTCACCCTGCCAAGGCGGGTTACCATCAAAATGGTTTTTTCACTGGACTCATCAGTAAGCTCAGAGATGGGTAAAATAGCGGCCAATTTTTCATCTTCCGCCAGGTTTAACAGATTAACAATGGCTTTTCCCCGTGCCGTGCGGCCGGCCAGTGGCAGTTGATAAACTTTTCTCCAGAATATTTTACCGTGATTGGTGAAAAAGAGGAAGGTATCAAGGGTTGAAGCAACATAGAGATTGGAAACAAAGTCCTCCTCAATATTTTTCACGCCCATAACGCCTTTCCCACCGCGATGCTGAGAACGATAGAGAGTAACAGGGTTTCGCTTGATATAGCCTGTATGGGTAACGGTTACAGCCATATCTTCTGGTGTTATCATATCTTCGGGGAGTATTTCATCCACGGCATCAATGATTTCAGTGCGACGCTCATCACCATAGGTCTCTTTTATTTCCACAAACTCATCACGGATGATCTTCATCACCAGATTTTCATCAGCAAGAATCTCTTTCAGACGATCAATCTCAGCCATGATCTCTTCATAATCCCGAATAATTTTATCCCGTTCAAGTCCTGTAAGACGCTGCAGGCGCATATCCAAAATAGACTGAGCCTGAATATCAGATAATTCAAAACGGCTTATCAGTTCAGCTTTGGCTTCTGCCGGATTTTTTGCAGCCCGGATAAGTGCCACAACATCATCAAGGTTACTAATGGCAATCTTTAAGCCTTCTAAAAGATGTGCTCTCTCTTCTGCTTTATTCAGTTCGAAGGTGGTACGACGATAGACAACGACTTTTCGATGCAGGATAAAATGCTCTAAAATCTGCTTAAGATTCAATACTTCAGGCTTATTATTGACAATCGCCAGAGTATTTATGCCAAAGGAACGCTGCAGAGGGGTCATCTTGTAGAGCTGATTAATAACAATATCTGCTATTTCATCTTTCTTCAGTTCTATAACTATCCTCAGCCCTTCTCTATCCGATTCATCCCGAACCTCAGATATTGCCTGAATCCGTTTTTCTTTCACCAGTTGGGCAATTTTTATAACCAGTGTTGCCTTATTCTGCTGATAGGGAATTTCTGTGACAACAATCGCTTCCCTTTTTCCGCCTTTTATCTGCTCAACATGCGTGACAGATCGCATCAACACACTGCCGCGCCCGGTTTCATAGGCTTCCCGTATGCCGGCACGCCCACAGATCATGGCACCTGTTGGAAAATCAGGGCCAGTAATAAGGGTAATCAATTCATGAACAGTTATGTTTGCATTATCCACCATGGCAATAAGACCGTTCATTACTTCGGTGAGATTGTGTGGGGGAATATTTGTGGCCATACCAACAGCAATACCGGAAGATCCATTAATAAGAAGCGTTGGAATCTTGCTGGGCATGACGGTGGGTTCCATCATGGAATTATCGTAGGTTGGAATAAAATCAACGGTATCTTTTTCAAGATCAGCGACAATTTCACGATCGATACGGGTCATTCGCGCTTCTGTATAACGCATGGCGGCAGGTGAGTCACCATCCATAGAGCCAAAGTTACCCTGACCATCTACCAGAGGATAACGCATGGAAAAATCCTGAGCCATACGAACAATGGTATCATAGGCAGCTGTATCACCATGGGGATGATACTTACCAATGACATCACCGACAATACGGGCTGATTTTACATAGGGTCTGTTAAAAAAAACACTCAGTTCCCTCATGGCAAACAGGGATCTACGATGGACCGGTTTTAAACCATCACGAACATCAGGCAGGGCTCGACCAATGATGACACTCATGGCATAATCGAGGTAGGATTTTTTTAATTCCTGCTCAATGGTAATAGTGGGGAATTGTTCTTTTGTACTCATATTTATTTTTCCAATAGTTTTTCTTTATCATCTGTGTTTTTCATAGAAATGAAAATCGCAGACAACTGAAAACTTAATATCTAACTCAGATAAACGGTAAGTAAGGCACTAATAGTACTATATATCCAGTTCAGTTACTTCCAGGGCATGACTCTGAATAAAATCGCGGCGAGGTTCTACCTTATCTCCCATAAGGGTGGTAAAAATATCATCGGCCTGCTCTGCATCACCAATGGTCACTTGCACAAGAGTTCTGTTTTCAGGGTTCATGGTGGTTTCCCACAGCTGATCGGGATTCATTTCACCCAAACCTTTATAACGCTGGAGATGGCTGCCCTTTAAGGTTTCATTACGGACTATTTTTAACATTTCCTGCCAGTCTTCAACTGGAATTTCTTTATCTTCAGCACCCTGTACTGTACGTAAAACAGCAAATGGACAACGAAGGAGCGATTGAATATCCTGAAAGAGATTTAATCCGGTTCTGTACTCTTTTATAAGTGGAATTTCCGGTCCAAGAGTCATCATTATCTGGGCTTTTCCCTTTAAAGCAACATCCACTTCATAACAACTTGGACGCCAGCGGCAGGGACGAATATTTCCAATGATGTGTTTTTCAGGAGAAAGTTTTTCAACAAGTGATTTTATAAAAGATTCTTCCATAAATTGATCAGCTGAACGAAGATCATTCTCGAGAAGGAAATAGAGCATATCCTCCCATATATTCATATTACTGAGATATGTAACAACTTGTCTGTAAACAGAAAGCTGTTTAAGGACAGTAACAAGTGAGTCACCTTCAATAAGCTGATTTTCCTCATTATCAGCTTGTACTTTCAGCAGTCTATTAGCCTCATTAAAAAGATGACCATTCAGATTTTCTTCTTCCAGAAAATACTGTTCTTTTTTTCCTTTTCCAAGCCTGTACAATGGTGGTTGACCAATATAGACAAATCCACCTTCCACCAGGGGCAGCATTTGCCTGTAAAAGAAGGTGAGGAGTAGTGTACGGATATGAGCACCATCCACATCAGCATCTGTCATGATAATGACTTTATGATAGCGAAGTTTATCCACTTCAAATTCATCTCTGCCAATCCCGCAACCCAACGATCCTATAAGCTGTTTAATCTCTTCACTTCCAAGAATCTTATCAAATCGTGCTTTTTCCACATTCATAATCTTACCGCGAAGGGGAAGAATCGCCTGAACTGAACGATCACGACCCTGTTTTGCAGAACCACCAGCAGAATCTCCCTCCACGATGAATATTTCCCGTAAGGCAGGATCTTTTTCCTGACACTCGGCAAGTTTTCCTGCCATAAATAGAGATGTTGATCCTTTTTTCCTGGAAAGATCACGGGCCCGTTTTGCAGCTTCCCTGGCTCTTGTTGCCTCAACTGCCTTACTAAGAATTTTCTTTGCTTCCTGAGGATTTTGTTCAAGGAAGAGGGTCAGTTTTTCAGTACAAATGGAATCAACAATGGAACGAACTTCGGAATTGCCAAGTTTTGTCTTTGTCTGTCCCTCAAACTGGGGATCAGGAACACGAACAGAGATGACACAGGTCAATCCTTCACGAACATCATCCCCACCCATTTTTTCCTTAAATTTCTTGGGGATGTTGTCATCACTTGCATATTTATTGATAGACTTCGTCAGTGATGTTTTAAAGCCGCTGACATGTGTTCCGCCTTCCCGGGTATTAATATTATTTACAAATGAAAAGAGTCTTTCTGAATAGCCATCAAAGTATTGAAAGGCTATTTCCACCTGAACCATATCTTTTTCGCCGGAAATAAAAATAGCACTGGTAATGGCTGTGCGTTTCCGATTGAGATATTCAACATAAGATACTATGCCACCTTCCGCATGGAACTTATCCTCGGCACCGGTACGTTCATCTTTTACATAAATACGAACATTTTTATTAAGAAAGGCAAGTTCACGGAGTCGTTGATTGATTGTATCGTAATTGTAGACTGTGGTTTCAGTAAAAATATCAGGATCAGGTAAAAAATGAATTGATGTACCCGTTTTTTCGCTTTTTCCGATTACTTCAAGATCACCAACTCTGTCGCCATACTTGTATTCCTGCCTATAAACTTTTCCATTTCGCTTGATTTCTGCCACCGCTTTTACCGACAGAGCATTCACAACAGAAACACCAACACCATGGAGTCCGCCGGATACTTTGTAGGTGGAATGATCAAACTTGCCACCAGCATGAAGGGTGGTCATAACCAGTTCAAGGGCTGACATTTTTTCTGTTGGATGAATATCAACAGGAATCCCACGACCATCATCTTTGACGGTTATGGAATTATCATTATGAATAATGACATGGATTCGTTCACAATGTCCGGCAAGTGCCTCATCAATACTATTATCTACAACTTCCCATATAAGATGATGTAGTCCTGTTTCAGCGGTATTTCCGATGTACATAGCAGGACGCAATCGAACCGCTTCAAGACCATCGAGAACTTTAATCTGTTCCGCACCGTAATCTTTATTTTCTTCAGTCACTCTTTATTCCTATTTTTTTATTAAAAATCATAATTTATTAGTACCTTACAGAACATTTTCTTTAAAAAAGTTTATAGCTGCATTGGCATAATTATACTGATAAACCCTTCATCAATTTCTGATTTGAGTAAACAGGGACTGTTGTTGGAGTTTATATACGCCTCCACAGTCTCACATTCCATTACCTGGAGAGTGTCTATGAAATACCTGCAATTAAAACCGAGAAGAAGAGGTTCTCCGGCATAGTTTACCTTTTGAATATCTTTTGCATTACCCAAATCTGCATTTTGTGAGGTAAGAATCATCTCCCCATTTTTAATCTCAAATTGGATGGTGTGAAAGATATCTTCAGTGAAAAGATTGATGCGTTTTAAGGAATCAAGAAATGGATTTCTATCAATTTCAATCTTGTTTTCTATTTGTACTGCATCAACTATAGCTCTGTATTGAGGAAACTCTCCCTGCTTTAAACGAACAACCATTATAGATTCATCACTTTTAATAACCATCTGTTTTTCTTCAAAAGAAATATAAATACTTTCTCGAGATTCACAGAATTTTTTCATCTCCTGAATTCCCTTTTTGGGAATAAGGGTGACGGGATTCAGATTAAGCTGATCTATATCTGTTGATACAAATTTTTCAATAATGGAAAGACGGTGTCCATCTGAAGAAATCATACGGAGATATGACCTCTTTTCCCTTTTTTCTGCTTCAAAAAGCACATTGGTCAGGGAATAGATATTTTCCTGTTCATTTGCCACTGAATAGATAATTTTCTCAATGAGTTCTGAGAACACACCAGCTTCAAATGAAACGAGATTTTCTTCCTCAAATTCAGGAAATTCAGGAAATTCATCACTGGCTATTCCTGCGAGATTATATGTACTAAGATCAGCTGTAATAACAACCCAGCTGTTTTCTGTTTCCTCAATGGTGATAGATTCAGAACCAGATTCTCGTACTATCTCAAAGATTTTTTTACTGGGAAGGGTTAATGTGCCCTGGTCGTGAATTTCAGCAGGAACATGTAAACGAAGACCTACTTCAAGATCTGTCCCTGTGAGAATCAAACCATCATTGCTTGTTTCAATGAGAATATTTGAAAGAATAGCAAGAGTTGCCCGTTTGTTTGTGATGTTTTGCAGGCTGTTGAGACCTTCCATCAGGTCGGACCGTAATACAGTACATTTTAGTGTCATAGGGGTATCCCTTTATTAAATAATCTTTTTATTATTGTTATTAAGGGGAGTAGTATGTTTAAAACAGAAATAACATACTAAAATAGTAGTAAATTTTATAAACAATCCATTGTGCAGAAAAGAACAGATTTTGTTTATTTGTCATAGTTAACAGCTTATCAACAAACTTATAAATAAACTGTTAACATGGGGTTACTTAAGCTTTGTTAATAAGGTTTTTAAAAACAAACTTTATAATGAAAAAACAATATGATAATACTCTATTAAACATCGACTGATACTAGTGTAAAAGGCGTAAAAAAACT
>JAOZKX010000146.1 GCA_029935135.1 Desulfocapsa sp. | reverse complement strand
GCCGCCAAAACCATGGCCAGCTATCAGACAGCTCAATTCGAGGCCAACGGAAACGGTGTCCCCAATGAAGCAGAAGATGCTGAAATACTGGCCAGTATCGACCCCTCCATGTACACCCTCCGCCGTCGTTACCAGAATCAGGTACTCAGCAAGCCGGTCATCGGTAACATTGCGAACAATCTTCAACTGAGCGGAAATACAAATGGAGAGCTGTGGGTTGAAAATGTCTACGATCTGGACAAAGACGCTATCATCCGGGTCTGGGCCGAAATCATCGCTCCGAATTATAATCCTGATCCCAGTGGACTTACCGTAACCACCATCGCTGAAGTAGGCCTTAGCGGGCCGGATGCTGATGGCAGATACAGTGCAGCCTACGATGCATTTTCCAACACCGGAACCTATGTGGTTACCTATTACGCCCAGGATGAGCGAAGCATCATCTCTCTGCCGCATACCATGCTGGTAGAGCAGAACAATGGTATTCCCACCACTGTTCCCGATGCTTATGAGGTCGATAATACTCCGGCTGAGGCCAATATTATCACCGTAAACAGCCTGACTCCGGAGAGTCATACCTTCCATGACAGTGGAGACCAGGACTGGGCTGTATTTTATGGTGTAGCCGGAGAGATATATAAAGTCCGGGCGGGAAGCCCCAGCGCCATATGCGACCCGATTATCGATATCATCAAGCAAGACGGTACCACTCTGGAAAAAAGCTGCAACAGCAGTGGGCTCGGTGAAGATGAAGAGTGTATCTGGATCTCTCCTGCCAGCGATTACTACTTTTTACGCCTGCGAAATGGTGTTAATCACTATGGGGCCAATGTTCACTATGATCTGCGGCTTTACACTCCCGTTGCCCTTGAATTTCCGGGTTATATCACAGGCACTGTTGTCTCAGCAGATGGCAGCGGCATCGGGGCCGCCGCTCTGCTGGCCGGCAGCGGTTCCGGCATCAGCACAAGCAGCGGTCAATTCCTGATCTCACTGCCGCCCGGTGGAGTCACCGTCACCGCAAGTAAAGCAGGTTTCAACAATAACAGCTGCGTTGCCACGGTCACCTCCGGCAGCTCAACATCCTGCGGAAGTATCGTTTTACAGGCCAGCAACTCCCCCCCTGTACTCAGCGGCAGCCCGCTGACGACCTTGATCAGGACCAATGAACAGTTCAGCTTTACCCCAGTGCTCAGCGACGACAGCTGGGATACCCATATCTTTTCCATCACTGGTAAACCTGCCTGGGCATCATTCAGCAGTATCAATGGCAGACTTTCAGGGATTCCCGATAACAGTGCCGTCGGCAGCCACGGCCCCATCACTATTTCCGTAATAGATTCCTTTGCTGCCGGTGATTCCCTAGCCCCGTTTACCCTGACCGTTATTGAGGGTGCCAACCTGCCTCCTGTTATCAGCGGTACACCGGCAGGTAAAATCAGGGCAGGCAGTTTATTCAGCTTCACCCCGTCCACAACTGATCCCAATGGTGATCCGGTGAGCTTCTCCATCAGTTCCCAGCCAGGATGGACTTCTTTTAACAGTGGAAACGGCAGTCTCTTTGGAACACCAGCGGTTACAGATATTGGTATCCACGGCCCTGTCTCCCTTATAGCCACAGACTCTCACGGTGCATTCAGTACACTGACATTTACTCTCAATGTACTTTCTAAAGCCGAGATGAACAGACTGGGTACCCTGCCGGCCATATTCAACATTCTCTTAAAACAAGAAAGTCCAAAGGAGTAACCGGGCCCATGAACAAACAACGAGTATTCTTTTCTTCTCTCCTTCTCTTTGCAGTACTTTTCTCCCTGCTGAGCACACCTGAGTTCTGCAGGGCCTGGGGCTATATTGAGGGAGTTGTCTATAATGAATCGGCAGAAGCGATTCCTGGAGCACAGGTCACCACACAGTACAGCTCAACAAGCAGCTGGTCGGATGGTTCTTACTTGCTGGCACATGCCTCTGGAATATATACGATCACGGCCTCGGCTTCTGGATATACCACAGAGAGCCGTGAGGTCAGCATTGCAGATGATGTAACCACAGCAGATGTAGATTTCATCCTCTCGCCCACCCCTCCACCAACCATAGCAAGTGTTACTCCCAGCCTGGGGCAGTTGGGCCAGGAACTGGAGATACAAATCACCGGGACAGGGTTTGATCAGCACACCAGACTGGCCATACTCCCTGATACAGAAAATAAAGCCAGTGTCGTTGGCGGATACACTGTAGAAGACAATGCGGATACTGTTACTATTGTTGATAACTATGCATATCTTGGCACCCAGGACAATATTTTCAGTGTACTCGATATCAGCAACCCCACTCAACCTACTCTCCTGAGTAGTGTCGAGCGACCAGATTATTATGGTTCCTCCCGTGATATCTCTATAACTGGGCAAACAGCATATGTTGCTTCCGGCGGAGAACATCTTGAGATAATTGATATCAGTAATCCACTCTTCCCAAATTTTATTACAGCAATTAAAATCCCCGGAGATGCCTACGCTCTTTCTATTGTTAACAATATGGCCTATGTGGCAGCCAACGACCGTGGACTGCAGATAATTGACCTGGACCCTGCAAGTCCGAATTACCAAAGTGTCGTAGGGTCACTGGAATACCCTGACTTGGGACAAAGCTTTGATATAGAGGTAGTTGGACAAACCGCCTATATAGCAGATGCAGAATTTGGATTTCAAATCGTCGATGTCAGTAACCCTGCTGCACCGACTATTATTCAGTCAGTAATCAGCACTTCTGATGCCCGCGATCTGCATATAGTCGGTGACAATCTCTATTTGACACTTCTGAACAGCCTGCAGATTATTGATATAAGCACTCCAAACGAACCAACCATACTCGGCTCAGTAGTCACTTATTCAGGTTCTGGGGCTATGGATATCGTAGGCACTATTGCCTATATAGCCATAGAAGGTTATGGAATCCAGATGATTGATATCAGTGCCCCGGAGAACCCGGAGATTGTCGGTGCCGTCGCTACAAGAGGGGGTGCTTCTGATATTTTTGTTAACGGAAGATTTGCTTATCTGGCAGATGGGTCAAGCGGTCTCTCAATAATTGATGTCAGCAGCCCCACTCTCCCCACCATTATTGGCTCAATGGGCGAAGGTTCGCGCTACGGTACATACAACAACATAGCCACAACAGAAATGATGGTATACCTTGCCGGCGGAAGTGACAGCCTCAAAGTAGTCGACATCAGCAGTCCCGCAACCCCCACCATTATCAGTTCAGTTGACACATTTGATAGGATACGGGATATGACCATTGCCGGCAGCAGCCTTTATGCAGTCGCTGGGGAGGGATTGCAGGTCATTGACATCAGTGATCCTGAATACCCGACAGTCACAGGTTCACTGGAGCTTCCCTACTCTCCTCAATCTATTGCTGTAACCGAAAATACGGCATTTATTGCAAATGATTCGGCTGGATTGCGTATAATTGATGTCAGTAACCCTGCCGAACCGGAAGAGATCGGAACATATAGCAGTGCCGGAAGAGCCTTTGGAATTGCAGTAGCCAACAATACTGTATATATGACAAATGGCACAGGTCTACTGTTAATTGATGTCAGCGATCCCTCGCTCCCTCAATTTATCAGCTCGGTCCCCACTCCAGGCAATGCGTATGATGTCACTGTGCTCGACGGTAAGGCCTATGTGGCAGATGATTATTTGGGCGGACTGCAAATTATCGATATCAGTAACCCACAATCTCCAAGAATCCTCGGCTCATACAATCCTTCTGCATATGTCACCAAAGTTGCTGTTACTGGAAATACTGCATACTTGAATACTTCAGGTCACATTGAGGTCATCGATTGCAATGACCCTGTGAATCCGTTTCTTATTGGCATTATAAACCTCCCCTACAATGATATCGTCGTCAATGAGACCAGTGCTCTCATAGCATCAGGACATTTAGGATTCTTTATTGTTCCCACTCCCATTCAATTATCTGTATCTGCACTACATGATAGCAACACAATAACTACCAGCGTGCCGAGCCCTCCTGTATCCGGTAATTATACTCTCAGAGTGTTTAACAACGAACAGGCCGATGAACTGCTGGGAGCAATAACTTTTACTAATGATACGGAGATCCTCCATGCCAAAGCCATAATCGTGGCCGGCGGAGGCCCGGACGCCACCGGGGGAATATGGGAAGAAACCAGAGCCTATGCCCAGGAAGCATACAATGCCTTGATCTATCAAGGCTACACAGCGGAAAATATCTACTACCTCACAGATGATGGAACAGCTGCCGGCAGAGATGCGGGAGCGGATGCCTTCAATCTTCAGTATGGACTGAGCCAATGGGCAACGGACGATCCTGACACCTCCAGCCTGGTTGTTTATCTGGTGGATCACGGAGAAGCGGAAAGGTTCCAGATACGGGGAGGAGATGCACCGGAGTATGTTACTGCCGAAGAACTGGACTCCTGGCTCGACACCCTGCAAAATAGTCTTCCCTGCAAAGTCCTGCTTATCTACGATGCCTGTCACTCAGGAAGTTTTATCTCGCGCCTGAGGGAACCCGTCGATACCAGAGTTGTTATATCCTCCACCTCTTCGGAGCAGGTGGCTTATTTTCTCGACCCAAACCATTCTTTTTCAGCCCATTTCTGGTCATCTTTTTCCGGTTCCACCGGAAGTCCCGGAACCCTTCCCGAAGCCTGGGAGCGCTCTTCCCTGAATATGTCTTCTTATCAAACTGCCCAACTGGATGCCAACGGCAACGGAATAGCCAATGAACCGGAAGATTTCACTGCCCTTGAGGGAAGTATCTTTCAACTGGGACGCGGGGCAAACAACGCCGCATTTTCAAGACCGGTAATTGGTATTGTCAGCGACAATCAGGAACTTGATGGTGCAGTGACAAGTGCTGTCCTGATGACCCGCAGTGTCTATGATCTGGACGGTGACACGATCGTCGGGGTCTGGGCGGAAATTACAACGCCCGACTATAATCCCTCTCAAAACCTGACCATTACCTCCGTTCCCACCCTGGATCTGATCGGACCCGATGTCAATGGTGTCTACGAAGCTGAATTTTCAGATTTCACAGTACAGGGAACCTATATCATCACCTACTATGCCGAGGATGAGTACGGTGTCTATTCCGAGGCCAAAACCTCGCTGGTGCTGAAAAACGGCGGCAGCCAGGACTCTCTGGAAGATGCATATGAGCCTGATAACAGTCATCCGGATGCCGGAGTAATTGTCCTCAACTACTATGAAGCTGAAAGCCATACCTTCCATATGGATGGCGACGAAGATTGGGTGCAGTTCTATGCACTGGCAGGAGAAAGCTATAAGATCAAGGCCGATAATCCCAGTCTGATCTGTGACCCGAAGATAGAGCTCTACAGCACAGATGGGACAAGCATGCTCATGGGCAGCGACATCAACGGTGCCGGCGAAGAGGAGTCACTGACCTGGACCTGTCCCATTGAGGGAGAGGGGATCTACTATGCCCGACTCATAAACAGCTCTCCCCACTATGGTGCCAATGTGAGTTATGAACTTACGGTCTACAACCCCACGGCTTTTACTCTACCGGGATATGTAACCGGAACAGTTATGACCTCCGGGGCAATCCCCATTGACCGTGCAATCCTGACAGCTGGCAGCGGCAGTGCCATAAGCCAGGGCAACGGCGCCTTTATCATCTCTTTGGAAGCGGGATTTCACACTATCCAGGTGAGGAAGGATGGCTATCAGACGAGCAGTGTTGAAATTGCTATCACTGCAGGAGGGTCTGTCTCCCAGAATATTATCCTGACAATCAACAACACCATTCCCATTATCAGCGGTACTCCACAGACGAATATCAGAACCAATGAACTGTTCAGCTTTACCCCGGGTGTAACCGATGACAGCTGGGACAGCCATACTTTTTCAATCATTGGCCAACCTGCCTGGGCACTGTTTAACAGCGCCACCGGTGAACTTTCTGGAATTCCTGATTATAACACCATCGGCAGCCATGGGCCCATCACTCT
>JAOZKX010000145.1 GCA_029935135.1 Desulfocapsa sp. | reverse complement strand
CGACTGGTTTGATAGAGCAGGCGCCCTATGGGTTCTTCATCACATTGCTTCATTAGTTGCCTCGTTAATTGTTAACTAGGCAACTAATTCCACAAAGAACAAGAGATGTCAATAAAAAGTATCTATTCGGGGGATCATATGGGCTGACTGAGAAATACCGGTCTTAAAAAACAACATCTGGTGCCATGTCTCTTGTTAAAACTCTCATGCAACTCATGATGTCTAAATTTTCAACTTTCTCAAAACAGGTAAGCCGAGGCCTGTAATCGGAGGATCTGGGCAAGCGCAACAACTCACATTGTGAGTTTGATGCTTAGATTAGGATCTTTTTCCTCAATACAAGCAACCTTCTCGGCCATGCCCACCCCAGATAACCTGTCTTTTTTTAGCAGCAAATCAATCTCAATCTGTCATTCTATGTCTTCTTTTGACTGAAAATACAGCTTAACATACTGTCTCATTTGCAGGGTCCACCATACAACCGGGAAGCAGAACCTCTCATATTCCCATTTACAGAGCAGTTTTGCCTGTAATCTTTAGCACTTTTTAGGTAACATGGAAAGACGAGGAATTATTATCATGTTAAATTTTATAAAAGAGTGGTAGTAACTGGATATGGCTACAAAAAATACTCAAAATACTACAACAGTAATAGCCGACATACAGCTGCTGCTTGCCGAGAAACGCACCTCCCTTGCCCTGATGCGCACAGGAATAGCGGTTCTGGCCCTGCCCCTTTCCGTGCTGAGTTTACTAATCGCCACTTCCAAATATTATGAGGCTGTGGAAGTCCTCTCGTTTCTTATTCCATTGGCAATCCTGCTTTCTTTTTTAGTCGTCCTGGGTCTGTACCTGATCAGCCACGCCATTCGCCGTCTGCGTCACAATGATGCCCTGATCCATACCATTAAATCCAGGTACGAAGAAATTGCAGAGTATATAGACTGATCACACTATATTTTTATATCCTTAACAGGTGCTATTATGCTGAATTCCAAAATGTTTTGCTTGTCACTTCTCGCTTTTCTCTTCTCTCTGCTGCTCAGTCCCCAGCTCTACTCCGAGGAACTGGGAAAGTGGCCACGGGATGTGAAGGTCTCCGCCGGTTCCATTACCATCTATCAACCCCAGATTGAATCCCTTGAAGGCAATACTCTCAAGGCCAGGATGGCAATTGCCTATCATGGGCAAAACAATGAATCTCCAGTCTTTGGTGCCGCCTGGTTTACCGCTCAGGTGCAAATTGATCGGGAGAAGCGTACGGTCTATTATAAAACGCTGAGTATCACTGATACGCGTTTTCCCAAGGAAAATAAACAACTGGGAGAAGAGTTTACACAGGCCGTTGAGCAGGGTGTAAAAGAGGGGAACTTGACATCATCTCTCGATGAACTGACCACGGCCCTGGCTGCCGTTGAGCAGGAGCAGAAACAGGCGGCAGACCTGAAAAATACCCCTCCCGAAATCATCTACATGGACAAACCTGCCCTGCTGATCAATATTGACGGCAAGGTAATGTTGAAGAAGATTGAAAACAGTGACTATCAGGCCGTGGCCAATACCCCCTATCCCCTCTTTTTTGCAGAGAAGGGCGGGGACTGGTACCTTAATGCCGCCGAAAAGGTCTGGTACACTGCCCGGAAATCTGATGGTCCCTGGACCTTCACCGACAATCCACCTGCGGCACTGGTACAGATGGTGGCCAGCCAGGCAAGTCAATACGAGGATGATACGGGCGAAAAATCCGACACCGTTATCACTGCCGCGAATGCTCCAGCCATTGTGGTGGCCCATAAACCAACGGAACTTATTGTTTCTTCCGGCAAGGCAGAGTTTCAGCCCCTGACAGATGATCTTCTGGTCATGAGCAATACGGATTCCACTGTATTTATGGATGTGAAGAGCCAAAAATATTTCCTCATCATTTCTGGGCGCTGGTATAAAGCATCTTCCATGACTTCCTCCTGGCATTATGTTGCTTCTGACAAACTGCCGCTGACCTTTGCAGACATTGCAAAAGATTCAAAATATGCCGATGTAAGGGCCTCTATTGCCGGTACAGATGAGGCAAAAGAGGCGGTAATGGATGCTCAGATACCGCAGACAGCAGAGGTGAAACGGGGCATTGTGGACATTCAGGTTGTCTACGACGGCAAACCGGATTTTAAGGCTATTACGGGAACGGATCTCCAGTTTGCAGTGAACTGTTCAGAAACCGTGTTGAAGACAGGCAACGAATTCTACCTGGTTAAGGATGCCGTCTGGTATATCGCAAGCTCTGCCACAGGCCCCTGGGATGTGTCGGATCGTGCGCCTCCGGGAATCGATAAAATACCACCATCCAGCCCGGTGTATAATACCAAGTATGTCTATGTATATGACTCCACACCGGAAGTGGTCTATGTGGGTTATACCCCCGGATATGTCGGAAGTTATATCTATGGACCTACTATTGTCTATGGCACAGGCTGGTACTACAACCCCTGGGTCACCCCATATTACTACTACCCGCGCCCTGCAACATGGGGTTTCAGTGTTTCCTATAACCCATGGACAGGATGGGGATTTGGCCTGAGCTGGAGTTCAGGACCATTCCGTTTTGGTTTTTATACTGGCGGCGGCTACCATGGCCGATATTGGGGCGGACGCCATTGCTGGGGCCCCAGAGGATACAGACCATCCTATCGGCAGGTCAATATTAATCATCTCACGATTAACAACAATCGTAGTTTTAACAATGTCTCCAATCGCAATAATCTCTATAGGAGAAGCGGCCAGCGAGCCACTGTACATAACAGCATTAACTCCCGATCACTTACTGCTGCCAACAGGCAGAATATGCAAAACAGGGCGGCAATAAATCGTGGTTCCACAGGACAGCTGAGTAGTAATGATATGCGGAATAAGGCGACAAATGTAAATAAACAGAGTCGGCCCAACAATGTCCTGACGGATACAAAAGGAAATGTGCTGCGCAATAACAATGGACAATGGCAGCAACATAATCAGGGGCAGTGGCAGAATAAAGCGACTCCGGCTAAAACAACCCCGGCCCGCTCCACTGTGCAGAAAAGCTCCGGCTATAACCGATCGTCGTCCATTGATCGGCAGCAATACTCAAGACAGCGGGCCACAGAAAGAACAAAGAGTTACAGCAAACCTAGTGGCGGGTCGCACCGCAGCAGCGGCGGCGCCCGTCGCGGTGGAGGCGGTGGAGGCCGCCGCCGATAACACGCCTATTTTTCTCCAGACAAATGGGGAATCAGATTTTCGCCCGTAGCACTCTTTAGATTCTCTCTGTTTGTATAGAGACTGATCAAAGAGAGTGCCAGTCGGGATTGAGTGCGAACAAGATCGCGCTGCACCTCATTAAAACGGGCCAGGGATTCCTGACCCATTTTATATCCCTCCTGCACAAGATCCCGGCTCTGCTCCACAAGCTTCACCGAAGAGCGCTGCAGCAGAAGTTGGGCCTGGGATTGTTCCAGTTTGGTGATGGCCTGCTGCACATCACTGGTCACTTGGTTTTTCTGCTGCTCCAGGGTGCGTGCCTCTTCCCTTTTTGCGGCCTTGGCTTCTGCAATACGAGCCCGATCCCCACCACCGTTAAATAAATTATAGGACAGGTTCAATGAGACCGTAGAGCCAAAATCATCCCCCTCAAAAGAGGTGTCATCATAGCGTTTCCCATCGACGGCTCCATTAACAGAGAGCCGGGGATAATATGCCGCCCGATTCATGCCCACAGTCGAGTCTGCACGCTGCACACTCAATTCCTGACGCAGCAGGTCCGGACGATACTCCCCTGCCGCCTGCAGTAGCTGTTCTCTGGGCATCTGCCAAAACGCCTCCTTCTCCACCATACCCACTTGAGCAAGCACAAGATCGGTCGGCATCTGTCCGCTTTTGGTACCAAGAAGCACTGCCAGGCCGTACATGCTGAGATCATAATCCCGTTCTGCCAACAGCATATCGGTACTAGCGTTATTCATCTGTACTTGAAAATTAAGCACAGCGGAGAGAGATCCGGCTCCGGCATCCATACTCAGCTGCGCCTCCTCCATCTGTCTGGAGTTAAAGTCAAAATCCGCCTTGGCAATGGTCTTGTTATAGAGGGCCAGTTGCGCACCGTAGTAGCTTTGGGCAATAAAGAGCAAAAGTTGCCTCTGTCCATCACGCCTTGCCTGCTCGCTTTCCTGCTCGCCATATTCGGCAATCAGATTGGAAAACTTCCGCGAGAAGCCGTCAAATAGCAACCAGGAACCATCCAGGGCCAGTAGATACTTTTCACTGTCCCTATCCACATCTGTCCCACCCATTAACAGGGACTGTGTCGCAGCATCATTGGCAGACATCCTGCTGCCTGCTGCAGCCCCCCTGGCATTAATCGTCGGCCAGTACAGAGCCTGTGCCTGTGAAATTCGCTGACGGGCCTGCTCCACCCGTTCAGCAGCAGCAGCCAGTCCAGGATTTTCGGCAAGGCCAATTTTCTGAGCTGTTGCAAGATCCAGAACCTTGATTTCATCAATGGGTGCAGCCACAGGAGAAAGAGGCAGACAAAAAACAAGCAGCAGCCCCAAAATGAACTGAGTGACAGCTTTTGGGAAATACGGCACTAAACGATTCACTTTCATCACACATCTCTCCTCAGCATAGAAAAATATCCACATTGTCAGCTACTCCTTTATAACCCTTGGTTCCACATCCTCACGCGTGGGCCACACCCCGGTCACGCCTTTCACCGCCACTCTGCGCAGATCATTGACAATAACCAGCAGACTGGGGATAAGAATCAGGGTCAGGCCTGTGGCAAAGGCCACTCCACCAGCCACCGAGAGTGCCATGGGGATCAAAAACCTTGCCTGCATATCGGTCTCAATAATCAGCGGGGTCAGGCCACCAATGGTACTGATCGATGTGAGAAAAATCGCCCGGAACCTCCTGGCAGCACCCTGAATAATTGCCTCAAAGAGCGTCATTCCCTGCGTCAGATTTCCATTCACCCGTTCAATAAGAACAATGGCATCATTGATCACCACCCCGGACAGCGCCACCATTCCAAAAACAGACATCATGGAGAGATTATAGCCAAGGAGCAAATGACCGGCAATGGCCCCGATAATTCCAAACGGTATTGTGAAAAGAATAATAAATGGCTGAATATAGGAACGGAAAATAGTCGCAATGATGACAAAAATTCCCACCAGGGCAATGGGAAAACCAATTTTTAATGAGGCAAAAGACTCTCTGGTGTTTTTCTTGGAGCCCTGCATGGAAAGATGTACATCAGAGTACTGCTTTTTCAGGTCACGAAATGTCGTTTGCGACAGCTGCGCAAAGATCTCTCCAGCATTTGCCTTACGACTGTTCACCTCGGCAGTAACCACTATCCGTCGCATTCCATCTGTTCGGGTAATGGTGGAATAGCCGGGTGCAAAACTGACATTGGCCACAGAAAGCAGTGGAACCTCCCTGCCGTCCGCGGTACGGATATATACTTTTTCAAAATCTGAGATACGCGTTCGCTCATCGGCCGGATAACGGACCTTGACCCGAATATCATCACTGCCCCGCTGCAGCCGAAATGCCTCCCGTCCATAAAATCCAGCATTGACCTGTCGGGCCAGATCTTCCACTGTGATGCCAAGGGTTGTGGCTTCAGGTTTCAGACGCAGCTGTAGCTCATTTTTCCCCTGCGCATAATCGGAACGGATCTGATAGACCCCCTCGTACTCTTTTAACGCCTCCTCCAGCTTCTCAGACACATCAATGAGATCATCCATATGGTGTCCCTGCAGCCACACCTCTATTTCAGCTCCGGATGGTCCCGCCTGCATCCCCTCAAAGGTAAGGCTTTTTGTACCCGGAATGGCCCCCACCTCTTTTTCCCATTCAATCATCAGGTCATTGGAATGGACTCCCCGCTCTTCAGAGGGCAGCAGGATAATCTGAATGGAACCAATATGCGGTCCATTTTCCCCCATGGTTCCGGACAGGGCCTGTCCAACCAGGACAAGACGCTGGCGAACAAGAGG
>JAOZKX010000144.1 GCA_029935135.1 Desulfocapsa sp. | reverse complement strand
AAAAAAGATTACAATATTGCAATAAATAAACAGATCATTCGTAAAGATGGTGAAGAAATTGTTATCATTATTAACCGTTTGCAGGCAAAAAAATAGATAGCTCTTATGCCTTTGTATCCGGTAAATATTTCAATTGAAGGAAGGCTGTGTCTGGTCGTCGGCGGGGGAAAAGTTGCCGTCCGAAAAGTAGAGTCACTTCTGCCCTGTGGTGCACGGGTGCAACTCATCAGCCCTGAGGTAGAAAGTCGAATTGCTGAACTTGCTGGCAAAGGACTGTTGCAGTGGATAAAAAGGAAATATAAACCTGGTGATTTACAGGGTGCCATGCTTGTCTTTGCTGCCACCGATAACGAGCAGGTGCAGGAAGCCGTTTTTACCGAGGCCAATACACTGGAAATTCCCGTGAATGTTATCTCTCATCCGGAGGAGTGTACATTCCAGATACCGGCATCCATGCGCCAGGGAGATCTGCTCCTTACCGTGGCAACAGGTGGTGCCAGTCCTGCCCTTGCTGCCCGTATCAGACAGAAACTGGAAGGACAGTTTGGCGTGGAATATGGGCAGTTGGTAGCTTTGATGGCTGCTGTTCGTAAGGCGATTCTAGCCTCAGGCGGAACACAAAAAGAGCATAAACTGATTTTTGAGAGGATTCTGGACAGTGATATTGTGGATTATTTGAAAACTGGACAGTGGCTGGAAACTGAAAAATTGTTAAAAAGCATCCTGCCTCCATTCTGCGATGTCGCAGTGCTTCTTGACGGGATTCGAAATTGATGCCCTCATCCTTTAGGGAGAACTAGTTATGTTGAGTGAAATCAACTATCTGTTGTTTAACAGCGTCTTGCTGGTAAGTTTTGTTGCCTGCGCTGTTTACCTTGTCTTCTTTTTCAGCCAGAAAGAAAAACTGCGCAAAGTTGCCCGGATGATATTTATCGCTTCCGGTATTCTGCAAAGTTGTTATATTTTTTCCCGTTATCTTATTGCCGGATATACGCCCATTACTTCCCAGCATGAGGCCGTTGTGTTTTTTGCCTGGTCTGTAACCTGGGCATATCTCTCTTTTCACTGGCGTTATTCGGTTCGTAATTTTGGCACATTTGTCTCTGTGCTGGTTTTTATTATGCTGGTGATCGCAGCATTTGCCTCCCGTGATTTTCAGTCACTGGCCCCCGCCCTGCAGTCCATGTGGCTACCGGTTCATGCCGGTGTTTCTGTTATGGCGTACGGATTTCTGGCCCTTGCCTTCTGCGGGGGGATTATGTATCTGTTGCAGGAACGGGAACTGAAATCAAAGAAGTTTGGTTTCTTCTTTACCAGACTGCCTTCTCTGGATTCGCTGGATCAGCTTAACAGTCACTGTCTGGCTGCCGGATTTGTCTTTCTGACCCTTGGTATTATCTCCGGTTCGGTATGGGCGCGCCAGGCCTGGGGCACATATTGGCACTGGGATCCCAAAGAAACCTGGTCCCTCATTACCTGGTTTCTCTATGCGGCCCAGATCCATCAACGGTTTACTGTGGGATGGCGTGGGAAACGCGCTGCAGTGATGGCAATTGTTGGATTCTGTGCAGTGTTATTCACCCTCTGGGGAGTGACATATCTGCTTGGTGGAGTGCATAGTTATGCCCGCTGAGACCATTCTCCTCCTTGGAGTGAACCACAAAAATACTCCTCTTGCGGTGCGTGAAAAACTGGCTCTTAGCAGCGGTTATGAGCAACCCCTGCAGGAGTTAAGTAAAATAGACGGTATTCGGGAATACCATCTCTTGTCCACCTGCAACCGTGTTGAAATTCTGGTGTATGCATCAGAGGATGTGATGGTGGAGAAAGCGCTACAGAAGTTTCTCTTTGGGGATGCTCTTTCTCCTGAAGAGTATGATAAATATCTCTACCTGTATCGCAATGAAGAGGCTGTTCATCATCTCTTCCTGGTTGCTGCAAGCCTTGACTCCATGATTGTCGGAGAGTCACAGATTCTTGGTCAGTTAAAGGAGGCGTATCGCTGGGCGTCTGAGAAAAAATGCACCGGCCCCATCTTAAATAAGCTGTTGCATAAATCTTTTTCTGTTGCCAAACGGGTGCGTACCGAGACCTGTATCGGTTCTTCCGCCGTGTCCATTAGTTTTGCTGCCATAGAGCTTGCTAAAAAGATTTTTTCCTCCCTGGAAAATAAGCGGGTGTTGCTTATTGGTGCTGGCGAAATGGCAGAACTTGCCGCCGAACATCTTGTTGGCAACGGAGCCAAAGATGTTGTGGTGGCGAATCGTACCCTGGAACGCGCCCTCGATCTGGCAAAGCGCTACAATGGTCAGGCCGTTGGTCTGGATGAAGTTGTTGATCAGTTGGAACGGGTTGATATTATCGTCAGTTCAACAGGTGCTCCGAATGTGATTCTGCATAAGGCAGATGTGAAACCTGTTATGCGTAATCGCCTGAACAAACCTCTCTTCTTTATCGATATAGCCGTGCCGCGGGATCTTGATCCAGAGCTTAATGATCTTGATAATGTATACCTGTATGACATAGACGACCTGCATAATGTGGTGGAGTTGAATAAGGCGGAACGCGATAAAGAGGCGATCAAGGCGAAGCGGATTGTGGATGAGGAAGCGTTGAAGTTTAAAGACTGGTTGGCTGGCCTGGCCATCATTCCGACCATTGCTGCCTTACGTAAAAAAGGCGGGCAGGTGTGTCGGCTGGAGTTGGAGCGCACGCTTCCCAGATTAAAGAATCTGAGCGATGCCGAACGGAAAACTGTGGAAAAGATGGCGGGAGCAATTGTTTCCAGGTTGCTGCATGATCCGGTTGTCTTTCTCAAAAGTGAAAGCTGTACAGATCAATCTGATATGAAAGTTGATCTCTATCGTTCTATTTTCGGGTTGGAAAAGGAATGAATGAAGCCGAACGGCTGGAAATGCTGGATGACGAATGGCTGATTATTCGAAACTCCGGTGAAATTCCTGAAATCACCTATCATTCCTCCCTCTATTTTCTCACAGATGACCCGGTTGGGCCTGGCTTACTTCTTGTTAAAGAGGAGATTCGTGTCCTGCAGTCTGCCGCTGTGGAGCGTTACGAGGAGATCATTTTACGAGATCTCCTCCTGGAAAATTACCATAAAACCATCTATCGGGGCATTCGCCGTTCTATTTATAACCTGGAGCGTTATCAACAGTTTTGTACACGACAGGGCATGGAGTGGCAAGGCTTTCAGGAGACAGTTGCTCAACAGTTGCTCCTGTTTCTGGGACAGGGACGATTGGCTGCAGGCAAAGAGCTGCCCCTGCTTTTTTTAAATTGTACATTTGCACAACTACTGAGCTTTAGTGATGAATGTGGAGTGGCAAGAGAGCGTTTACCGGACGATGCTGCCCACTATTGTGTCTTGGCTGAAAAGTAAGTAAGAGAATAAAACAGGAGAAGATGATGCCGTATGTGAATATTCGAGTGGCGGGCAAGCTGACAAAAGAGCAAAAGGGAAATATCTGCCAGGGAGTTACCGATGTAATTGCCAGAGAGGCAGGCAAACCGCCCGAGGCTATTTTGATCTTTATTGACGAAGTGGAACATGAAAACATTGCCAAGGGTGGAGTACTTCTGCAGCCTCCCAAATAACAACTGATGGATAGCGAAAAGCGACTGCAGGAGCTTCGGGAACTTCTTGCTGAGCATGCCCATCAATACTATGTCCTGGATGATCCGCTGATTTCTGATGGAGAGTATGATCTTCTCTTTCAGGAGCTGTTACAGCTGGAAGAAGGGCATCCGGAGTGGGTTACAGAAGATTCTCCCAGTCAGCGCGTTGGTGGTGCGGCCCTGGATAAATTTCAGCAGGTGGAGCACCGGATTCCCATGCTCAGCCTGGAAAATGCCTTTACAGATCAGGATCTGCGCGATTTTGAAGATCGACTGTGCAGGTATCTGCGCCGGGATGAGCCGCTCAGCTATATGGCAGAGCCCAAGCTTGATGGTCTGGCCGTTGAACTTGTCTACGAGCAGGGAATGTTTGTTCAGGGCAGTACCAGAGGAAATGGGACTATTGGAGAAGATATTACTGCCCAACTGCGGACGGTAGCTTCCATTCCTCTGCGTCTTCGTGAAAACACACTCGATCGTCTGGAAGTCCGCGGTGAAGTCTTTATGGACCAGAGCGGCCTTGTTGCGCTTAACGAGCAACGGGCCCATGATGGGGAGGCTCTTTTTGCCAATCCAAGAAACGCCGCTGCAGGTTCTCTGCGCCAGCTAGACCCGAAAATCACCGCCAGGCGTCCCCTGCGTTTTTTTGTCTACGGTGTTTCAGAACCTGCCGTTACCGGCTGTGACAATCAACATGATATGCTTAAGCTCCTGGGCGACCTTGGTTTACCGGTGAATTCCCACATCCGCTACTGCCAGGATATTGAAAAAGTCATTGAGCATCTGAGCGAACTCACTGCCATCCGTCATGATCTTGCCTATGAGATTGATGGTATGGTAGTCAAGGTCAATGATTTTACCCTTCAGGAACGATTGGGGGCAAAGGCCAGAGCACCTCGCTGGGCGATCGCCTGTAAATTCCCCGCCATTCAGGCAAGCACTCAAATTATAGCTGTGGATTTCCAGGTCGGAAGAACGGGGGCGGTGACTCCTGTGGCCACTCTCCAAGCTGTGGATGTGGGCGGCGTTATGGTCAGTCGTGCCACCCTCCATAATGGGGATGAAATTGAGCGAAAAGATTTGCATATGGGGGATACGGTTCTTATCCAGCGTGCTGGAGATGTTATCCCTGAGATTGTAAAAGCCGTGGTCGAAAAGCGGAAGCCCGGTGCTCATCCGATAGCCATGCCGGAGGATTGCCCGGTATGCGGACACCATCTTGAAAAACCGGAGGGAGAGGCGGTTACCCGTTGTCCCAATCCCCACTGCCCAGCACAACGCCTGCGTTCCCTGGTTCATTTCTGTTCAAAGGCGGGGCTTGATATTGAAGGAATGGGGAAGAAGAGTGTTGAGCAGTTATTTGATCTTCAATTGATAGGGGATCTTCCGGATGTTTTCCTGCTGCAAACCGAAGACCTGGAGCCCCTCGATGGCTGGGGAGAGAAGTCAGCCGATAAGCTTTTCAGCGCAATGACGGCTGCCAAAACACCATCCTTATCAAGATTCCTCGCAGCGCTTGGAATTCGTTTTGTTGGAGAGGTTACGGCTGCTTTGTTGGAGAGGACATTTAGAAGCCTGGAGAATATTCTTGCTGCCACAGTAGATGATCTTATGGAAATTGAGGGTATTGGTGAGCAGGCGGGACATTCCCTGGCGGAGTATTTTTCTGATCCCTCCGTGCAGGAGATGTTTACTCGTTTTCACGATGCTGGCGTAAGGCCCCGAGTATTGACAGAGAGTGAGGAGAGACTCCCCTTAAGTGGTGAAGTCTTGCTCTTTACCGGAACATTGAAAAAACTGTCTCGGAATGAAGCAAAAAAACTGGTCAAGGAGAATGGTGGCCAGATAACAAGCGGCGTGACCAAAAAAATGACCTGTCTGGTTGCCGGGGAAAAGGCTGGCTCTAAATTGAAGAAGGCCCAGGAGCAGGGGAAAAAAATTCTTAGTGAGGATGAGTTCCTGCAATTGCTGAAAGGGAAAACTGTGGGCAGGCAAGAGGACGGTAAGGGAGAAAATCCTGATGGTATTGAACATGGGTGAAACATGGCGGGAGCTATTGACGATCCTGCGAAAAACATTCGTCCAGATCATGGCGGTGCATCTTGCCTATGTGGCATTTGGATTTGCCCTTTTTACCCCGCTTTTGGGTCTTGTGGGTCAGCTTCTGCTGCGTCTTTCCGGAAAACCCATGCTTGCCGATCAGGATATTGTCTATTTTCTGCTCACACCTTCTGGAATTATTGGGCTGATTCTCATGGCGGCAATCCTGATAACAATCATTGCCTTTGAGCAGGCCTCCCTTATGGCAATCGCTGTCGGGGCGGTGCAAGGAGTGCATGTTGGCTTAATGCAGGCCCTGTTTTTTACAGTTGCCAGGATTCTCCCTCTCTTTTTCTTTGCA
>JAOZKX010000143.1:2869-6078 GCA_029935135.1 Desulfocapsa sp. | reverse complement strand
TTTATTACTGCGTGGAAATTCTTTTCTGATCAATGATTTTAACACTTTCTTAATTTTTCCCATCCCAACCTCAAATTCTTTTACGAAAAAACCGCGTTCGACTATTTGAAACCCGTCGCGGTTACGGATTACCCAGACGCTCCTATCTTTTTTATAGGGTTGAAGAAGGATACCCATACCGTTTTCCAATTGATCCAGTCGTGCCAAAACAATGTGCAGCAACCTGCCTTTATCCACCTGCATACCAACCTCCCTTCCCACCATGCTGCACTAAAGTGTAAGTCCTGCTTCCACTTCCCACTACCACAAACAAGGTAACTCTCTTTAATAAAAGGATTTTCCACAGCAACAAAAAAAAACCGTCACTAATTTAAAAAAAATTACAGAATAATTTTGTTTCAGGCAGTGTATACGATACAATAAACAAAGACTCTTGGGAACATGCGACACACATCACCCATAAGGAGCTCTAACTCGCAACCATTGAGAACTGTATGCTGCCGGAAAAAATCCAGAACAGAGTTGACCCGACACTCTCTTTTCATCTTATGAAATTTGCTTTTCAGGATTACCAGAAAAGTTCAAATGAACTGAGTGAAGAAGAATATATGCAGACATACCAACTTGCCAATGAGGAAATGATCCTCCATCAGCTGATCCTCTCTTCCCCCCAGGCCTGCTGTGTCGTTATCCCTGAGGCAACTTTTCATGTAACCCTCTCATCTGTGATTACCGAATATCCTGACGAAACCACTTTTCATGATTTTCTCAGGCAAAATGACCTCAATTATGATGACTATCTCACCGCACTGCGCAATGACCTCCGAGTTGAAGCAATTCTAACCCATGTCTCCGCCACAATCCAGGATGTCAGCCCCCTTGAAATATTTCGCTACTACCAGATCCACCAGGATCAATTTATTCAGCCGGAACAGCGGCATGCCGGCCATATTATGATTCGTTTTGATGCCTCTTCACGGGAAGAAGCACTGAAGCAAATCCTGAAAATTCGACATCGCCTGAAAAACAAACCAGAAAACTTTGCCCACCAGGCCAACCTGTACTCCCACTGCAACAGTTCACAAAATGGTGGCGACATCGGTATAATATCGGCTGGCGAACTTTGTGAAGAACTGGACCAGCAGCTTTCCCAACTGGATGTTGACACTATCAGCCCTGTTATTATAACAAGTAGCGGCTTTCATCTCCTCACCTGTCGAAGAATCATCCCGGAAAAAAACATTCGCTTTGCCAAGGCCTCTTCCGAGATTTCCTCTCTTCTGCTCAAAGAAAAACAAATGCAGGTCTGCAGATCCTGGCTGCAATCCCTTGTTCGATCTCCCTGAAACTACTGTGACTGATTCAAGCACATCTCCGGCTCCATTCTTTATCGCAAAGATTTTATTCAGCAGTAAAACCATTACGAATAAAAAAGATGATGCCAATATCTATACCGTTGAACTGGTTCGCAAGGGTCAGGACCTTGCTCAACTTATCGAAAAAGAAAAAAGTTCCTCCAAAAGCAAAAGCAGTCGATTGATCTGCGGTAAACACACTCTGTTTGCAGATGATGAGAAAACAGTGTTGGCCAATATTGACGGGTACCCATTAGTATCGATAAAAAAGGGGAAAGAATTTGAAAATGTCACCCTGAGTATCGTACCCCTGATTTCCATTGCCAATGATGCAATGGAGGTCAGCGTCACACTCTATCCCCCCGTTCCTGGATGCGAGCCACTAAACAGTGAAGAACTCCTTACCCGCCTGCAGGAACAACATGTTCAGTTTGGACTTAACCCCAATCAGCTGCAAGAGCTTGTTCAGCGCTGCAATGATGAGCAAACAATCATCTCTTCAGAAACTGTCTCCAGAGGACTTCTCCCTCTGCATGGCAAAGACAGCTTCCTGCGCTTTGATGTGGAAGTAGGCCCACTTCCTGGAAAAATTCTAGGGAATGGAAAAATCGACTTTCGGGAACGAAAAATGTTTGTTGGCGTTCAGCAAGGAGAGACCATCGCCACTCGTATACCTCCAACCTCCGGTACTCCCGGGATAAATGTTCTGGGTGAAGAAATTACCCAGCTTGCAGGAAGAGAACTCAAGGTTACCGTTTCCAACGACGCTGAATTTGACGAAGGAAATGGCATTATCCGAGCTCTGCAATCAGGCATCCTCTCCATGGTCAACGAAAACTCAATAAAAGTCTGTGCCAAACAAGTTATCCCGGGAGATGTTGACTTCAGTACTGGCAATATCGAGTCAAAAGATGCTGTTGACATCACGGGTTCTATCCAGCCTGGATTTAAAGTAGAGACCCATGGAGACCTGCTGATCGGCGGCAGTATCAGATCGGCTTTTGTTCACTGTATGGGGAATTTGGTGATTCAAAATGGAATTACCGGCGGCGATGGAAATGTCGAGGTTGAGGGAGATGCAGACTTCAAATTTATAGAACAGGGAAAAATACAAAGTGGCGGGCGGGTGATTATTCGCAAACAGGCCTACCACTCGACAATCATGGCCGACAGCGACATCTGCGCCCATGAAAAAAGCACCATCATAGGAGGGATGCTGCTGAGCGGAGGAAGCATCAGTCTTGGCACAGTAGGTTCCCCTAATGCTCCCCCCACACTTCTTGCCGCTGGAGTCAGTCCGGAACAATACCTAGAATATGAAAAAATCCGCTCGCACCTCCACAACCAGGAAGAGGCACTCCTCCTCTGCCTGCAGCGCCACGGACAAAAAGTCAAAAACTCCTTACGCCAATCGCTGGAGGAATCGGTTGCCACATTGAGACAGGCATTAAAGGAAATATACCTGAGCCCTGGAAGTTCCACTGCTTCTGCTGATGAAATCAATCAGTACCTCAGTACAATCAGAATAACACTTTACGGCAATCTTTTTTCCGGTACTGTAGTACAAATCGGAAGAGCAACAAAAACGATCAAAACAGATCTTCGCACTACCAGCTTTCGGCTCGACAGAAACGGCAGTATAATTATGGAAAGTAACCCACAAGGATAGAATATGTTTGTCAAACTATGGATGCAGCAGGATGTGATCAGTGTTACTGAAGACACAACCATTGCTGAGGCCGATACCATCCTCCAGGAACACCCATTTCGCCACTTACCGGTTGTGAAAAAAAACGAACTGGTGGGAATTATAACAGGTACCGACATAACAAAGGCAATGCCGTCCACAATTGA
>JAOZKX010000143.1:0-2859 GCA_029935135.1 Desulfocapsa sp. | reverse complement strand
TGACAAAATGATGATTACTCAGGCAAAAGTCTCCTCCTTTATGGCCTCTGCTCCCATTACCACAACCCCCATGGCATCTCTGGAATCTGTGGCACTTCTAATGAGTAAACACAAAGTTGGTGCCATACCTGTGCTGGATGACAACAAACTTCAGGGGATCATTACAGAATCTGATGTTCTCCGGGCCTTTGCCGAAATCCTCAGCGGAGATCAGAAGGGAGCACGCATTGAAGTACAGACGGCCCAGGACAGTTCGGGCCTGTATGCTGTTATAGATATCTGCAAACGATACGAGATGAATCTTACCGCAATTACTGTCTTTAGAGATTTTAGTCCCTCACAGCAACTGGTTACCATACGCGTCTCAGGAAAGAAAATTGAAGCGATGGTGGATAGCTTATGGGATTCCGGAATAAAGGTGAATCAGGTTTTAATCGATTGAGCTGACGGCTTGCATCTGTTTCCTTGTTCCACACACTCCACCCGGCAATTTTTTTTGCAGCTGCCTTTTCAAACGATAGCGGTTCCAGTAGGTAAACGGGGCTTTACTGACTTTGGGACCGTGTTTTCCTGCTTCCGGCGAGGAAAAAAGGAGATCAAGAAGGTGATCAGTTACTGCTTTCTTGCCAAGAAAGTGCGTACAGCCGGCGCAGTAGGTGACCATCGGCATGGCCCCTGCCTCTGCCACTCGCTTGTCCGTCCAGGTTTTGGCAAAATCAGGCCGAAGAAATCCAGCGGACCCTCCTTCACCGCAACAAAAGGAGACCTGCCGGCTATGTTTCATCTCATCTACTGAAACACCAAGCTGCTGGAGAAGCAACCGTACACTCTCCTGCACAGGTGCAGCAAAACGCACACCGCAGGGATCATGAACAGTCACCCCCTTTACTGCTGGCTGAATCTTTTGTTGTGTTCCAGCCAATGTTTCGTAAACACTCTCCACCTGCAGCCCATCACCATATTCTGAAAAGATACGATAACAATTGGGGCATGTTACCAACACTTTCTGCACGGCATGATTGTTCAATATCTGACATAACTGAGCAAACATTTTCCGAAAATGATTCACATTCCCAAGATCATGGGAAGGCTTGCTGCAGCAGTCAAAAACGAGACCAATCCCAGGGAAAAGCTCCTGCAGGCACTGAAACAGGCGAAGAAATGTCTGCGGTCGACTTCCGGGAAAGGCACACCCCGGAAACAGAACCGTCTGACAATTATCGGGAAGATAATACCAGGAAAACAGGTCTGAACTGCCCCGTTTCTCATAGGATCGAATTGTTTTATGCTGAGGAAATGTGCCCTGCCCCTTTGCCACCAACTCCCTGCGCATTTCCAGAAACATGGCCGAAGGGTCCAATTTTTTGGGGCAGACACCATGACATAATCCGCAGAGGCTACACTCAAAAGAAAAGGGGTTCTCTTTTTTTCCATCCTGCCAACTGGTTGCCAGTCTCTGCGGTGAACCATACTCCTGCAGAAATGCACATTCTTTTACACATATTCCGCAGTTGACACACTCATCTGCCAACAACTGGACAGGGGTCAACAACTGCTCTAGTGTCATAGCTAACACCCCCTACAGGGGGCTTACCAACCTGGTCGCAGAAGACATGGTAGCTAGGATATCATACATGTTTGTAATAGTTCCCACCTTACGCTTATCTTCCATCTTAAAAAACTCCAGACAGGTGCCGCAACACCAGATAACAACTCCTTTTTGCTCCAGATTCTGCAATGCCTCCAGGGCCTTGCCCTCTGTTGTGGCAAGCTTAACCCCTCCATTATAGAGGAGGATATGGGACGGAAGAGGGGATACCTCAGAAATGGTGACCACGAATGTCTGCAACAATGCCCAACCCAACTCATCACTGCCCCTGCCCATGGTGTCGGAAGGGAGGACATAAACGACATTGTCCTGCTGGGACAAGTCACAACTGTAATCGTCTGCCTGAAACTCTTCCTTTTGCGGCACCACATCAGTTGGAGCAATCACAAGCCTGAACGCCCCACTTTCGTCATCAACACTGCTAACATCACAGCCCTGACTCCTGCCAAAGCGAAGAACATTTTCCCTGGATGCCTCATTATCCACAAGAACAACGAATGGCTCTCCCGCAGCTTTTTCCAAAAAGGCCTTTGCCCGTAATACAGGTTCCGGGCAGTTCAACCCTCGGCAATCAACCGTTTCCATTGGGGGTTCCCCTTTCATTTTCTTTTACTTATGGTGAAGATCACTCTTCTGCTGGACAGTACGGCCATTCTCAGCGAGCATTGCCAAAAGAATGTAGAAATAAAAAAAGGCTGTCTCATCCCAATCGGACAAAGACAGCCTTTTATTTTTTATTTCTCTACCTTTTAAAACAGACAGGAAAAATCAATGCTTGGCAGCGGGAGCCTTTTCCACATGGACTTCCTGAACAACTGCTTCAACAGTAACCTGAGCACTCAAATCATGTTCCAGTTTTTCAACGAGCAAAAATGCAGCAGCAAGTTCTTTAGTCATAACAATACGAGTCTCTTCCAGAATAGCCAACGAATCATTCTGCGCAGCTATTGCGGAAAGGAGTATATTCATGTTTAATCTGTTTCGCACAAGCTCATCATCTTTTGCTATCAGAAGTTTTGTCTGTTCCACAAGAGCTTCCTGCAAAGAAAACAGTTGTAAAGCAGATTCCTCAACCTCTGTTGCCAGCTTCTGACTTTTACTGCTATACGCATCAACACTGTTGGCAAGAGTATTTTTTACTTCTTCAAGGCCAAGTTGAGCGTCTTCTGCAGCAGCAAGGGCAGCAGTCTTTTCATCACAAAGCGCTTGTGTCGCTGCAAGTTTTCCTTCAAGTTCGGTAACAGCAGCAG
>JAOZKX010000142.1 GCA_029935135.1 Desulfocapsa sp. | reverse complement strand
ACCAATGGCAATCTCAAGCATCTAAAATGGAACAAGACTTGAGGCTATTCCTGATAAGGTTTTCGGCCGATATACAAGACAAATTCCCTGCCCATCAAAGTCAACATATTTCCACTGTATCTTGACTCTGAGCCAGACGGCCATAAGTAAGATTGGGAAAATCCACCTTAACCAATTTGCGATTGATCGTAAAGGTAACAACCTGCTATTCTGTAATAAATCATGAACAGTATCTTGAGTAATAAGCTGATCCGGACAGGTCAGGAATAGTCTTTACTTTCGATTTTGCTTAAATTGGAGAGATTGCCACTGGCGTGTTCTTTTGTTGGGATACTGCTGCTTGAGTCAATATTGAGATATGTTGATTTTAAGAATTGGTAGATTTGTAAGACGCAGACGCTTGCGATGATCAGATTGTATGTGACTGCTACTCCACCCCCAAAGCCTTAAAAACAGCATCCACAGGATCAGAATAAAAACTTGTCTGAAACTTGGCAAATAGTTCGCCAGGAACTGTTGGAATGTCACTAACACTGCTCATCGGGATTAGAATTCGTTTGGCACCAGCATCAAATGCTACTTGCAACGTCTCTGCCAGATTCTCCACTGGGACAATACTACCACCAAGGCTCATTTCACCAAGAGTAACAAGCTGCCCCTGTACTGGTTTACCAAGTAAACCGGAACATAAAGTCACGAAGCTGGAAAGAGTCAGAATCTCAGCTGGTCCGGAGTTATGAAGTTCCACAAGATGTAAATGATAGTCATGGGTACCAACTTTTGAAGAGACACTTACTCTTCCGATATTCGCCTTGAAGTAATCAAACGCTATCTTAATTTTTTCCTTAGTTTTCGTATTACTTCCTACCCCTGAGATCGATAGTTTGCCATTACCTGCTGACACCTGCAACTCCAAACGATACAGACCCAACAGCCCGCTTGTTCCCATTGCTACCGTATGTAAAGTACCCGGGTTAGGTGGTCCTTCCGGAATAAGAGAATCTCCCCCCTGTTCTTTTACGCTGACAAATTTTTCTTCCATTGTTTCATTGTCAATGTATGAGAAATGGACATCATAGAATTCCATCCCTCCGATTTTTTTCAGTTGTTCTTTTACTCTCCGCCTTGTTTCAAGAGCATATTTCAAGCATTTCTCAACAGCCTCTTTATTGAATTCGCCATGGGGGTAAAGAAGCTTCAACAATCCAGATACCGTTCGCCTGACTCCTATCACATCCCTCTGGTTGAGGTTATTGCCAAGCTTGAAATACTTATCAATGGCATCAGAGAAGTTCCTTTTTCGCATCTCTCTCAAGAATTCAGCGAGATAATCTACAATAAACCCGTACTGATTGGTCAGGAACTCAGGACGCATTTTGGGGATCTCCCAGCCTGGCAGGTAAACATGCATCCTGTCAAAGAAGGCAGCATCAATCATCTCTTCTGGAAAAGGTGCAAATAGGTGTGATGTCTTTACCAGAGTGTCAACGGGCTGATTAATATTTCCAACAAAGACCATTGAAGCGTTGGCATTTATAAGATCACGGCCTCGGGAAAATGACCCGGATGCCATAAAATCCTTCATTATCTGGACACCATCTTTATCCTTAAACCTGATTCCTGCCACCTCATCAAAAGCAACAACATCCCACATTCCAACCAGCCCAACCTGACGACTGGTCATATTATAAAAAAGATTAGCAACAGTAGTTTGTCCACCTGAAACAAGAATTGAGTTAGGACTAATTTCCTTATATATGTGGCTTTTACCAGTTCCCCTGGGGCCAAGCTCACACATGTTGAAATTATTCTCTACAAGAGGGATAAGGCGTGCTAACAGATGCCATTTAGTATGTTCTTCAAAGAGTGTCGGTTCAAGACCTGTTGAACGCAGAATAGCATCCAGCCATTCGTCTTCTGTAAAACCTTTGCGACCTTCAAAAACAGATTCCATATCCAGATTGGGCATCTGGATTGGTTTTAATTCACGTAGAATAAAGGGAGAAGTTTTCTGATCTTCTTCATAAAAATATTCCAAGGTCAGGATACACCAAATACCGCCAGCCAATAATTTTTCAAATTGCTTAATGGTGCTGTTGGGAACGACAACTCCCTTAACACCTAAATTAGAAAGAAAAGCCTCATAGATATCCTTTTTTTCATTGAGTTTAACAGTAACCTTGTCAATAATCTTAAAGTTACCGATCTCTCTAATTTTAGATTTAATCTTCTCTGCTTCATCAGGTCTGACATAATTCTCTGACAAGATGTCTTTAACTGTTAGTAACCCTGCCTGAATAACCTCTTCATCGTCAGAAGCACAGTACATCCCCAGCAAATATTCCAGAACATAAACCGGGACATTTGCCCCTTCCTTAACGAGTTTAGTCAGGTCTTTTCGTACCACTCTTCCCGCAAAATGTGTATTTAGCAGGTCATCAATGTTGCTGGTATTTTCCATACTGTTTCCTAAAAATCATTCATGAGTGCAAGATCAATGGTCACCGGATATCGCGCATATTCAATTTCTGTCTCAGCATCACGCAGAACAAGAGAGTATTCCTTTTTACTATCAAATTGGGCAGACTTTAACATAAGCATAATAGACTTTTTCCGTTCATCCATATCTGACGAAAGACTGTCAAAAGTTATTGTTTCTTCGTTGCTGATCAGGTCATTGCCATCCCGCAACGAGATAAGTAACGTTTGTGCCAGATTTCTCTCAGACACCTTTTCCGTCTGAATAAATTCAAAACGGTGTCGGTTAGTAACAATTTTCTTGTTGGAGCCAAGCAGTGACACCCCTACCGTATTTACCTGAGATTTTTCCTTTGCACTGCCACGAAGCTCTCGTACAGTAACTACCGGGACAACGATCTCCTGCAACATTGCGCCACCATGAAAGAACCTTGCTCCACCTTTAAAGTGAAAACGGTTAGTTCCTTTCGGTACCCAAAATTCCATATCTCCTTCTGCCTGTGCGGTGACAGCAAGTTGTCCATGCCATGCTTTAGGAGTATCACCAAGATTCTGACCAATGATATATCTCTTCTTGGTTTTAACAGCACCTGCTGGTTTCCCATCAAGCACACTCTTATCAATTTGAGTAGGAACTTTTTCCTGATAGATGAATCCATGATCAGCTGTGGCAAGAATATAACTGCCATTCAGATTATTGACCAGAAACCTGATAAGAGAGCTTATTTCATCAATCGCTGTTCTGGTTGCAGAAAAGGTTTTCGCTTCGGTAACAGCCTTGTCTCCAAGGGCATCTATCTGATTATGGTAAATATAAACGACTTGATATGGCTTAACAAAATCCCGTCCCTGACTCTTATTCATGGCCATTAAATCATCAGCCTTAATCGCCACACCATTCTTAGCTGAAAGAATTCCAGATCGTTGTTCAAGGGAAGCAACTGGTTTATCGTCAAGGCGAACTTCACCTGTATCGGCCTTATAAGACAGTTTTTTGTGAGGTAACAATGCTGCCATCCCCAATGATGTGTAACTGGGCAAGACACCAAGCATTGATTCAAGCGATGCCTGCAGGCGATATTTACTGTTAATACCCCTGGTCAATTCTTCCGCAGCTTCATATCGAAAGGCGTCACTGACAATAACAAACACTCTGGATCGTGACTTGTTTCTAAGTTCTTTTTCCACATAATGATCAAAGAATTGATATTGATTACAAGGCATAAAGAAAGACCATTTCTCCAATAGCCCTTCACCACTTTCCGGCTTCATGAAACCATCCCAGGTGATACTAAGTTGATCCATAAACCAATTGCTATACAGGTCATTAACGGCGTTGGCCAAGGTTTTCAGAATATCCCAACCACCCATCTCAACCAGATCTGCTGCCTCATGAAAATGACGGTAAAGCTGATCAACTTTGTATAACTCTGCCGTGTATTCAGCAAACATCTCTTTAGCAGTTGGGTAACTGATTCCTGCATCAAATTTCTTGCGTAGCCTAAATAATGCTAAGGCCGACTCCATAGCATTATATGTTACGGGAAAGAGGTTGCTCTGTTCTTTCGAAAAAGTAGTCGTCAACCAATAACTATCACGCCTTTGGCTGATCACATTTAGTACATCATCGTACTCATCCGGAGATTGAAGAATAGTATCACGAAGTGAGCTGATTATTCTTCGTTCCACACTTGCAAAGGTCGAGAGGTCTACAAGTTCATCGGGTTCAAAAGCGGATAGCAAACCTTCGATCTGTAGAGTCTTTTCGTAGTATTTGGAAACACTATTATAGTTCTGAAACTGCCCCATTGTGGTTTTCCATTGAGAGAGAAAAACACTTACATTTTGTCGCATTTGTCCTTGGGGTAGCAGGAAATGCGACAGACCACTTGGAAGATCACTCTTCAGGTTGTTAGAGAAATCCGATACCAGTAAACGAATAAGAAAATCGGATATATTAGGTTCTTCAACACTGTAACCAAAATCCTGCTGGATGAATTGCCAGAATGATTCACCAAGATTCAGCTTTTGAATGTTTTCCCAGGCTTTCGATTTAGCAGCTGCATCAAACCCTGATTCAGTACAAAAGGATCCAAAAAGTTTCATTAAAAGTGAAAAGAGATTCGGATGGTCAACTCTTACGACAACAGACAACATCTTAAGATCTATGAGATCCTCAGTATCATTGGGGGTGATCCATTTTTGCAGTCTATTTGTCCTATCCTGGCTACGAAAGAAGGTTTTCCGTTCATTCAGATATGGCCGGAGGCTCTGACTGGTTAACCCCAGTTCATTCAGGATAATAGAGGCACGATCTGCATGAAAAACATAGCTGTAGAGTTTTATATCCAGTAGCCAGTCTTCTTCAGGGACGGGTTCAGCATCGTGAGAATATACAAGATAACGGCCTTGCGGATCTTCAATCTCCAATTGTATTTTGAGAGCAAGAGAGCCATCATCTTCAAGTTGAAGAATCTTTACATCATCAAGATCCAGAGAAGGTAAAATATCATGAAATTCTGCATCACTGTCATACCAGAAGACAATACGGTGCCCCTCTTCATGATACAACTTAACTAAAGTTGATTGAATCTGTTCTGTATCCATAGCTCAGGTAATTCTCTTTACCGGACAATATGCCAGTTTCGTATTCCAGGTCTTTTCTGTAAAGACTATGGCTGATTCAATATACTGATTTTTCCAGGAGGAATGGTCTGGACCAAGTAAACAGCTTGAACTCTGCAGACTGTCTGAGAGGGGTGCAAGATGCTCAGGCTGGAGAGAGTCTAAGGCAAGGAGAACAAAATATTTAAGAGACTTTTCCGGTAACTGTTTATTTAGATGGAGGTATAAGAAACTATCTTTCAGCTTAGGGCCAAGGACACTTGAAAAGAGTGATTTGCTTTTGATTGTATTCTTAAATTTCTTCCGTTCTTTTTCAGATGCTCGTGAACAATCAGGATCTTTGACTTCAACGAACCAGAACTCGTCATCCCATTCGACCAGAAAGTCCACAGCCTTCATGCAATGAGCAAGGCCATGTTTCTGTTCATCGTCAAACTTGACCACATTAAGCGCAGAACGAAAATCAAATTCCAGCTCATTCTCCGTTACTATTTCTCCCATTACTTGCCCCCCAGAGCCAGTTCGACTTCAAGGTCGTAAATACGAGCGAATTCATCAGCAATTTTATTGGGTGTAAGACCGGTATATGTTTCAGCCTGTTTTACCTGTGTGGCATCATTTTTATCTTTATAGAGTGCATAAAAACGCAATGAATGATCATTGCGCTGCAGTTCAAATTCTTTCAATAACACATAGCTGTGAGTAGCAATAAAGATCTGAATTCCTTCCCGCTGCAAGGTCAGGAGAATATCCACCAATAAAGGGAACATGGATGGATTAAGGTTAGCTTCCGGTTCATCCCAGTAGAGGGTTGTACCTTTGCTGAGTGATCCGTTTCTGAGTAATAGCCAGAGTAATGCAAGTTTCCGATATCCTTCAGCGACCAAAGAAAATTCTATCTCACCGGCTCTGGTGCGGAGATAAAACTCTTCATTCTTGCTGGAAACTTTACCCCCTAGGGTCTTTTGTAACTGTTTGAGGAGTTTTTCTGTTTTTACCGGTATTTCTTTTAAGGACGGCAAAAATGC
>JAOZKX010000487.1 GCA_029935135.1 Desulfocapsa sp. | reverse complement strand
AGCTTCTGGAGATGTTGATATCCTCTTTATTGAACAGGGCAGGATCCACTGCAACGCTAACTGTGTTATACGCAAACAGTGTTATTACAGTCACATTTCATCCGGGGGCAATATTCGATGCAAGGAGCATTGTGCCATTGTTGGAGGAGAGTTAATTTCCGAAGGCAATATTTCCCTGGGTGATGCGGGAGCACTGGGTGCTGATCCAGGTTTTATTGCGGCAGGGGTGGTCGCCGAAAGACTCTACCAGTGGAGAAATCTTCAGCAACGGCTGGAAGAACACAGAGAATCAATCATCCAGCGCCTGAAAGGATATACTGGAGTTGTCAGAGCCAAAAAACTCCGAAGCCTTAAAAGCGGGATTGAGGCAACGAAACTCCAGCATTTACGGATTAACATGATTCCCGGAACGGGCCTGTATTCGCGTCCCCCTGAGGAGTCGGATTCGAACCAAACAGACACGACGGCTGCTCAGTCTAATCAGACAGAGATGCAAAGTATCGACATAAGCAAGATCTCAATCGATGTCCATGGAACGGTCTTCGCCGGCACCGTACTCCAGATAGGTAACCGGACCCTGACAGTTGAAGAGACGAGCAGCGGACGAAGATTCACCCTTGACGAGACGAAAAGCCACATTTCCGCCACACCGCTTCGCTGAGTACCCATCTGCGTATCAAACTGACAGGGAATAGAGTTGATATCACGCTGCAGGGCCAATTATCCACAACCTGGATAGTTTCCTTCTCTGGTTTCCCGATCAACAAAAAATTGCTGCAGATTTCTCTGTGCGAATTTGACATTGTCTCTTAGAAGGCGATACAATACAGAAATAGAAAGCATTTGCCGAGCGGCCTGACCTGATCAATTCCTATATGGGGAAATAAAATGACAAAACAGAGAACAAAGAGTTACAGAACATCATGGGCTTTATCTGGTGCACTCCTTTGGGGAACAACTCTTGCTATGCTGACTACTGCCGGATCTGTTCTGGCAACGGAGAGCACCAGTGAGCGGATTGAGAATGCGCTGCAGGGGGACTGGGGCCAGATCAAGCTGAACCTGCGTTATCGTTTTGAACATGTGGCGCAGGATGGTCTCAAAAACGCCACCGGAGACCCCATCCGTCTGCGTCTTGGCTATCTGACACCAAAACTTGCCGGTTTCCAGGCCTTTGCCGAGTTTGAGGGCAACACACCACTGTTCCTGGATGACTATAATTCCAAGCTCAACGGAAAAACTGAATATGCGGTTATCGCCGATCCGTCCAAGGGAGAGTTGAACCAGGGGTGGCTTTCCTATGATGCTATTCCCGAGACAGTGCTCAAGGCTGGTCGCCAGGAAATCACCTATGATAACCAGAGATTTATCGGTGCTGTTGCCTGGCGTCAGATGGAACAGACCTTTGATGCAGTGACCCTGCTGAATAAATCCATTGGCAATTTTTCAGCCAATGCGGCCTATCTCTGGAATGTACAGACTATCACCAGTCAGGATGTGAACATGAGTTCGCCCCTGCTTAACCTGAAGTATGTCTTTCCGGATATCGGCTCGCTCAGCGGCTATGGTTACTGGCTGGACTATGATGATCCCGACAATTCAGGCTCTCCCCCCTACGCCCTTTCCAGCCAGACACTTGGGCTGCGCTTTAACGGTTCTGCAGCTGTGGCCGACAACCTCAAACTGCTCTATACGGCAGAGTATGCCAATCAGGTGGAGTATCAGGATAATCCGCAGGATTTCAGCGCTGATTATTATCACTTTA
>JAOZKX010000486.1 GCA_029935135.1 Desulfocapsa sp. | reverse complement strand
ATTCAAACTCCTTTTTCCGGAGCCTGTGTTACCATAGGTAATTTTGATGGTGTGCATCTGGGACATCAGATGCTCTTTGGTGAAGTCGTGCAGCGGGCCTATCGATGTCAGGGGACCAGTGTGGCGGTGACTTTTGATCCACATCCCTTGCAGGTATTACTCCCTCACGGTATCAAGCTTATCTCCACCTGTGAACAGAAAACTGAGCTTATTGATCATGCGGGTATTCATAAACTGGTGATCATCCCTTTTTCCATGAAATTTGCGGGGATTGATGCGGAGCGGTTTGTGGATGATATCCTGATCGGGACCATCGGGGTAAAAGAACTTGTTGTCGGCTATGATTATGCCTTTGGTAAGGGGCGGCAGGGAAATATTGAGTTTCTGCAGGATCAAGGGCAGAAGAAGGGTTTTTCTGTGACTGTGGTTGATGCGCATTATGAGAAGGATATGCTGGTCAGTTCCACAAAAGTTCGTGAACTTGTGGCAGAGGGGCGGATGGCAGATGCCAGAACGCTTCTCGGGCGCTATTATCAGATTCGGGGTGAAGTTCAGTATGGACAGCAGCGGGGGGGCAAGGAAATTGGTTTTCCCACGGCAAATCTATCCATGGAACGAGAGGATCTTATTCCCAAAATGGGTGTCTATGTCTGCCAGGTGATATCTGCCGGCAAGTGTTATGGCGGGGTATTGAATATCGGGGTGAATCCGACATTTGGTGAAAATCGTCTGGTTGCAGAAACACATATCTTTGATTTCAATCAGGATATATATGGTAAACCGATCAAGGTCAATCTGCTCCGATTCCTGCGTGGTGAAAAAAAATTCTCAGGAATCAAAGAATTGTCAGCCCAGATTGGTAAAGATGTGCAGCAGGCAAAAGGGATTTTGCGGGACCAACAGAACGAACTGACACTTTCTTGTGAAGAACGGTTTAATCGTTAGCATAAATTTAAGCTTGCATGTCCGTCGAAGGTGTCTATAGTGTAATCGTTTTGACAATGGCCTAAGGGAGTATGGAATAACTCCATGGGGTTGTTGTCAGTAGGAGTTTCACCATAAAACGAACACCGGTGATGAATGGTAAGCCGGTATAAGTCCCTTATAAATTCTTTTTTTAAACACGAGATAATCGTGGATGTGAAAAAAAATTTATAAGGTACTGAATGCTTAATACATTTGAACATGTCGTAATTGAGGATAAATCATGGTTGACGAAAATATTGAGAATGCGGAAAATCTGAGCGAAGATCTACCTGCAGTTATCGCTGAGATGGAAAAGAAATGCAAAAATAACCCGGAAAATGTTGTTGCCTTTCATCATCTCGGCCTGGTGTATATGAAAGCCGGCAGGGTTGAAGAGGCGATAGAGAAACTGGAACGATGTCTCGAGCTGGATAATCAGGCGAATCAGCCGATGATCAACCTGGGTGCCATTTATTTCGGTATGGGGAATCTGGAGAAAGCTCAGGAGCTTAATGAGATGGCAATAAGTGCACAGCCGGACCATTCGGCACAGGCACATGCCAACCTTGGACTTATCTGGCAGCAGCGTAATGAGATGGATAAAGCCATTGCCGCCTACGACAAAGCAATTCAGTATGACCCCAAACTCGCCACAGCGTGGATGAATCTCACCTCTGTTCTCACCATGAAAGGTGAGGATGTACGAGCATTGAAATCTGCTCAGAAAGCAACGGAATTAGAACCGGATAATGCTTTGGCCCAAAATAATCTGGCTGTGGCACTTTTTTTCAGTGGTGATTAT
>JAOZKX010000485.1 GCA_029935135.1 Desulfocapsa sp. | reverse complement strand
TAACAGCCCAGAAAGCCAGCTGGTCCCATGGGAGAAGATAGCCTGTGAAGTTGGCGAGCAGTACAAGGAGCAGAAGCACTAAACCACTATACCAGCTCATCCGCCGGTGGTTAAAATATGCACCGCTGAAAAAGACACGCAACAGGTGCAGACAGACGACAACAACCAGAAAATGCCCCGTCCAGTGGTGCAGATTACGAATCAGTTTCCCATAGATTTGCTCATTCTGAATATGCTGTACAGACAGATACGCATGAACTGAGACAGGCTCATACGCAAAATTCAGGAGCAGCCCGGTTAGCAACTGTAAAAAAATCATCAGGGCAGCAGCACCTCCAAGTCCGTAGGTCAGGGTGAAACGCAGGGCCTGAGCAGGGACTTTCCGGGGCCGGATATGAAAGAAGAAATTGTTGTTCTGCAATATTTTTTTGGTGGTTTAAAGTTCTGGACGAATCATTTAATTTTGTATGGCTATACTACTCTCTGTCTCAGTGTATCTGAAGGCAGCTCTCCAAAGAGTTTTCTATAATCAGAGGCAAACTGACCCATGTGCCAGAATCCCCAATTATTTGCAATGTCAGTTATTACTACCTCGCCAGGTATTGATCTCTTCAAATTATGCCTGACCTCATTGAGTCGAAGCCTGCAGAGGTATGCTTTAGGGGATACCCCAAAATGTCCCTGAAAGAGGCGCTGTAAAGTGCGTTCACTGACTCCTGCCGCTTGACTCAATTCACTTACCTTGAGTGGTGACGATAGGTACAGATTCATAGCTTCTTCTACATTTTCCCATATTTTATTTTTGGGTATTCTGGTTGATCGAGGAAGATTACACTCTACTGGAGAAAGTGCTTGTGAGACGGTATAAAGAATTTCTTCCTGTATTTTTTGTTCAAATGATTGTGAGGTAGTGAGTTCCGGCTTGTTCTCTATGGCCTGGAAACACATCTGGATAAGGTGTTGTAACCTGCTAAGGTAATCTTTGGGAATACAGATAAGATCTTGCGTTGATACTAATTTATGATAAGCACCCTGTGCTTCAGTTGGGATCCTTGAGGCAAGGAGATCCTCTGGTATCGTAATGGTAAAGATATTATTATTCGTTCCCTTCGTCACAGCATCAAGTTCAGAATTATTTGGGAAAATCATTAAACCATTATATGGAACCTTTTTCTTTCGCCAAGTGAGTTGTGAGTTATTACCGACATGAAAGGCAATTGTTCTCCCTGGTGGAGTGTCGCCAACCTGGTGAGTTTTACCCTGAAAATATCCGTAAGCAATCTGGATTTCACCTAATTTTAGCTGCTTAAGAGTGTTTGTAGATTTGCCTTTTTGAAGCTTTTGTATCTGAATATTCCAAAGACGCAGGTTTTCAGCAAATTCTTCAAAATCCTCAAAATCGCGCTTTAAGTAAAAATTCTCAACCATTTCATATAGCCTGTCGGGTTCTTGATGTGGTCCCATTTCTAAAATGAATATAATGCAGGAGTTGACAGACTGCAACAATGTATAGTTTTCGCTCTGTTAGCTTGGCCCATTTATATTTGATGCTCAAACAAGTAGTTGTTTTTGTGAAGGCAATTATTCAAGGTAGCCTTAATTCAATAATTATTATCTTAGCTGCTTGCAATACAAATTCAGCAAATACCGTCAACAATTAAACCTGAAAGGAGGGATTTATGAAAAAGTATGTTTCCTATGGCATTTTGGCGCTAACATGCCTGATGCCGACAAGTTCGATTTCTGCTGACCAGAAGATCATTCACGATGCAG
>JAOZKX010000005.1:16639-18525 GCA_029935135.1 Desulfocapsa sp. | reverse complement strand
GCTCCGTCTTTTTATTGATGGACCTGATGGGATCAGCGTTGATCCTTGCGCAAAGGTCAGCCGTGAAATGAGTGACTGTCTCGCTGGTGAAGATCTTATTCCTTTCGCGTATCATTTGGAAGTATCTTCTCCCGGGCTTGAACGGAAAATACGGGATGTTGCTGATTTTAAGCGTTATGCAGGAAAAAAAGCACGAATTAAGCTGCGATATCCCGTTGACGAGCAGAAGGTGTTTGTCGGATTGATTGGTGATGTTGGAGATGATGAAGTGGAACTGCTCTTAGAAGATGGGGTGCAGTATCGCTTCGCAATGGAACAAATACGAAAAGCCAGATTGAGTCTGTAATAAACTGGACTTTATCTGATAGAAAAAACATACAAATAGAAAACTCACAATAGTCTCCCTTCTGTTGAATCAGGAGAAGGGCTGTTTTTATGGGGAATACGCATGTTATCGGATTTAAAACGCATCGTTGATCAGATTTGCCGAGACCGTGGTTTTGACAAGAAACTTTTGATTGAGGCCATTGAGGAAGCTGTGCAGTCTGCAGCCAAAAAGAAGCTCGGGAGCAGGCGGGACATTGAGGTGCGCTACAACGAGGAATTCGGTGAAGTTGAAGTCTTCCAGTTTCGCAGTGTTGTTGAGACGGTGGAAGATGAGCAGACTGAGATTGAACTGTCTGCCGCCAAGCTTCTTGATCCTGAAGTGCAGCTCGAAGATGAGCTTGGCGAAAAAATGGAGAATATCGAAGATCTTGGCCGTATTGCTGCTCAATCAGCCAAACAGGTTATTATCCATAAGATGAAGGATGCCGAGCGGGAAGTCATTTTTGATATGTTTAAAGATCGTAAAGGCGAGATCGTTGGCGGGATTGTGCAGCGTTTTGAACGTGGCAGCATGATTGTCAATCTTGGTCGTACCGATGCTATTCTGCCGCGTGAGCAGCAGATTCCTAAACGATCATTTAAACAGGGTGATCGGATACGGGCGTATCTTCTTGATGTGCGTCAGGAAAGCAGAAGTTCGCAGCTTCTTCTTTCTCGTACCTGTGATGATTTTCTGGCAAAACTTTTCACTATGGAAGTGCCCGAAATTGCAGAAGGTATTGTAAAGATCATGGGAGTCAGCAGAGAGCCAGGTTTTCGTGCTAAGATTGCTGTCAGTTCCACCGAAACCGATGTGGATCCTGTTGGTGCCTGCGTCGGGATGAAAGGTTCGCGTGTGCAGAATGTAGTTCAGGAACTGCAAGGAGAGCGAATTGATATTGTGCCCTGGAATCCGGATCCGGCCAAATATGTGTATAATGCTCTCGCCCCTGCCCATGTGTCCATGGTTATGGTTGATGAAGAGGAACATTCTCTGTTTGTTGTCGTTCCAAATGATCAGTTGTCACTTGCCATCGGGCGTCAGGGCCAGAATGTTCGCCTGGCCTCAAAGCTGCTTGGATGGCGGATTGATGTGAAGAGTGAACAGCGGTATGCTAATCTTGAAGATCCTGGATACCTATCATTACTGGCCATTCAGGGAGTCGAAGAGGCATTGGCCGATCAGTTTCTTGCCCGTGGAATTTTTTCCATTGAGAGACTTGCAGCAACAACCGTTGAGGATCTGATTGTTATTCGATCCATTGATGAGGAACTGGCGCAGCATTTAATTGACACCGCAGCCCAGATGATTGCTGATGGAAAGGGTACCGTTCAGCCTGAAGGAGTGGCTGATGAAGAAAATCAGGTAGCTGAAAGTGAAGCTGCTGCAGAGGGTAATGTTGAAGATGTTGCCGATGATGTGACAGCAGAAGTAGAAACAGCAGAAGTAGAAACAGCAGAAGTGGAAACAGCAGAAGTGGAAACACCAGAAGTGAAAACTGAAGTAGTTGTTGAGGCTG
>JAOZKX010000005.1:0-16539 GCA_029935135.1 Desulfocapsa sp. | reverse complement strand
AGAGCAGCCTGTAGAAGATGCGTCCGGCACAGACAAATAAGCCGGTACGTACATGTGTTATTTGTCGTCGGCAGTATGCGAAGATGGATTTGCAGCGATTTGTCTGGGAATGTCAGGACGAAAGAGAGTTGCTTGACAGCTCGCAGGTCATGGCAGGAAGGGGCGTATATTGTTGCAGTAGCGAAACATGCAGTACACGGTTTACCGCCAGAAAATATGCATGGCAGAGAGCATTTCGACTTAAAAAATAGTTTGTACGATATTTGTTTTTCAAAAAGAAATCAGAGCAGGATAGACAGGAGTAGGGAATGAGCAGGGTTAGAGTATATGAGCTGGCTAAAGAAGCCGGTATGAGTAGTAAGGCTTTGGCTGATAAGCTGATTGAGCAGGGATATGATATCAAAGGTCATAGCTCAACAGTGGACGAAGAAACAGCTGAGAAAATTCGTACTACAATGCTTAAAGATTCCGGGTCTAAACTGGTTGAAAAAAGAATTGAAGCTGAGGGTGCCACCAGTGGTACAACAGTAATTCGCCGGCGGGCAACAGTAATTCGCCGACCGAAGAAACAGGTTGAAGAAGAGCCGGTTCAGGAAGAAAAGAGTGCTGAGGAACAACCGCTCGAAGAGTCTGTTGAACAAGCTGGAGAAACTCCAGAAACTGTGGTTGCACAGGATGAGACCGCAGGAGAGGCTGAAAAGGTTGAAGAACCTGCTTCTGAAAAGAAAGAGAAGGGAGAAGAAGCCGAACAGTCAAAAGAGGCGGAAGAAAAGCCAGAAAAGAAAGAAGAAGCGGTGGTGGCGAAACCTGCCAATCGAGGAATTGCCAAAGTCATAGGTACCATTGAGATCCCTAAAGAACAACCCAAGCCTCCGCCAAGACGTAAAAAGAGCCCACGCCCAACAGCTGGTGGTCGACCTCCACAGTTCCGTGATAATAAGACTGTGGGAGCAGCTGCGCCCGAGCAGCCAGCCAGAGGCAAGAAAAAAGGCAAGCGAGCTCCTGGGACAGAGACGGAAGAGCAAAAGAAGGGTGGAAAAGGGGCCTGGAAGGGAAAAAAAGGTCGCAAAAATATGCGGGTAACTCGTTTTGGTGATGATTACGATCGTTATACCAAGCGCGGAAAGAGAGGAAGAGGGAAGGCTCCCAAGGTTGTTCAGCCGGCAGCTGAGATGAAGGCCAGTAAGAAACGCATTAAAGTGGCCGAGACCATCAGTGTTGGTGACCTTGCCCACCGCATGCGTATTAAAGCAAATGAAATCATCGCAAAATTAATGGGACTTGGTGTTATGGCAACTGTCAACCAGGCCCTTGATGTGGATACTGCCACCCTCGTTGCCACTGATTTTGGCTATGAAGTGGAACAGGGTTTTACCGAAGAAATTGGAGTGCAGCAGCTTATCGATCAGGAAGAAGGTGGTGAAGCAATCTCACGGCCACCTGTTATTACGGTTATGGGGCATGTTGACCATGGGAAGACCTCTATTCTTGACGCCATCCGAAAAACAGATGTGGCAGATGGTGAGGCTGGAGGAATTACCCAGCATATCGGTGCCTACCATGTGCAGTCCAGTGCTGGAGAGGTAACATTTGTGGATACGCCTGGTCATGCTGCATTTACAGAGATGCGATCCCGTGGCGCCCAAATTACAGATCTGATTATTCTGGTAGTGGCGGCAGATGATGGTGTGATGGATCAAACCCGTGAAGCAATTCATCATGCTCAGGCAGGAAAAGTACCTATTATCGTAGCGGTAAATAAGATTGATAAGGACAATGCGGATCCGGAAAGGGTGAAGCGAGAGCTTGCAGAACTCGATCTTGCTCCTGAAGAATGGGGTGGTGAAACTATCTACTGCGAGATGTCTGCCAAAGAAAATATAGGTGTGGATAAGCTCATGGAAAGTATAGAGCTTATGGCTGAAATGATGGAGCTGAAAGCTGATCCTGAGCGAAGGGCCAGAGGCCGTGTTGTTGAGGCCAAGCTTGATAAAGGGCGTGGGGCTGTTGCCACTGTTCTGGTACAGGAGGGAACTCTGCGTACCGGCGATCATTTTGTAGTGGGACAGTTCAGCGGAAAAGTTCGGGCACTTTTAAATGACAAGAGCAAGCCCATCAAGAGTGCAACCCCATCGATTCCTGTAGAGGTACAGGGTTTGACTGGTGTTCCTTCTGCCGGTGATGAATTTATTGTTGTTACCGATGAGAAGATGGCCAAGAATGTCTCCCAGGTCCGGGCTCAGAAATCACGAGAGAATGAACTGGCTGCCAATACGAAAGTCTCCCTCGATAAACTCTTTGAAAAATTGAGTGAAGGGGATGTGCAGGAGTTGCGTGTTGTTCTACGGGCTGATGTGCAGGGAACTCTGGAAGCATTTGGTAAAGCTGCTGAAAAACTTTCCACCGCTGAGGTGGAGGTAAAAGTACTTCATGAGGGGACGGGAACAATTACCGAATCTGATATTCTGCTGGCGTCTGCTTCTGATGCCATTATCATCGGTTTTAATGTGCGTCCCACTGCCAAGGTAAAGGAGTTGGCTACAAAGGAACATGTGGATGTTCGTTCCTACGATGTTATTTACCATGCCCTTGATGATATTAGAAAGGCCATGGTTGGTATGCTGGAAGCCACTTTTGAGGAAGAAGTCATCGGAAATGCCGAAGTTCGGGATACCTTTCATGTACCGAAAATTGGAACCATTGCCGGTTGTTTTGTCACGGATGGAAAGATTCTCCGAAAATCCTCTGTTCGCGTGCTGCGCGAAGGAGTTGTGATTTATACCGCAAAGATCGAATCTCTCAGGCGTTTTAAGGACGATGCCAAAGAGGTACAGTCCGGCTATGAATGCGGTATCTCCATTGAGAAGTTTAATGATATTAAAGTGGGAGATAACCTGGAGGCTTTTGTCTTAAATGAAGTTGAGGCAAAGCTTGGTGAGGCCTTACAGGAGTCAGAAAAAGAGAAAGCGGAAGAAGATGAGTAGTCCGACCTGTAAAGCAAGAGAACAAAGAAGCAAACGCTGAAAACTGCATATGTGGGATCCTAAAGAAACGATAGAGTCCGTAGGGCTCGGAAAACAGGAACGCAAACGTTCTACGCGGGTGGCCGATGCCATTCGTATGGAAATTACCATGCTCTTTTTACAGAAGGTGCGTGATCAGCAGTTGGCGGAGGTTACAATCACTTCGGTGACAATAACAGATGATCTGACAAGTGCGCGTATCTTCTATGCCATCCCCGGTAGCAACAAAGGTTCAAAAAAAGTGACTGCCGCCTTGGAAAGGGCAACTGGTTTCGTGCGAAGTCATCTGGCAAAGACATTAAACTTGCGATATACACCCGTTTTGAAATTTATCTTTGATGAAAAGGCGGAGAAGGTGCAGGAAATGGAGCGTCTTTTCCAGGAAATTGCCTCGGAGAGGAAGCAAGATGAAAGCGATTCCTGAGCAGATTTTAACAAGTATCAACAGGGCGACGCATATTGTCCTGGTTACCCATGTGAATCCGGATGGTGATGCTCTTGGTTCCCTTTTGGGACTGGCTGATATTCTGGAGGGTTTTGGCAAGAAAGTTTTTCGTTATCTTGAAGAACCTGTCTCTCACCTCTATGATTTCCTGCCGGATTCAGAACTCGCTAGAACAGATATAGCCGATGTGGAACAGTTTGTGGATGCGGCTGGAAAAGAAAATATTGCCTGTATTGCCCTTGATTGTGGCGATGAGGATCGTCTGGGAAAGGAAAAGAAAAAGCTACTTGGCCTTTCGCCTTTTCTGGTGATCGATCATCACTTTGGACATACCGCTTTTGGCGATCATCTCTGGCTGGATCATAAATCATCTTCCACTGGTGAACTGGTTTATGAACTTGCTGCAGCGTTAGAAACTGCGGTAAGCCTGAAAGCGGCATTCTCCATCTATGTCGCCATACTGACAGATACCGGTTCCTTCCATTATGATAATACCAGCCCACGCACGCTGAGGATCGCTGCTGATCTGGTTGAAAAAGGGGTTCATCCTGAAGAGGTTGCCGGTAAGGTGTATGATAACTTTACCCTTGAGCGGTTACGTTTAATGGAGATGGTTCTTGCCACCCTGCAATTGTATGTCGATGCACAGGTGGGAGTGGTTTTTGTCAGTCATGAGATGTTTATAAAGAGTGGTGCTGCAAGTGGCGATGTGGAAGGATTTATCAATTATCCCCGTTCCATCCAGTCGGTCAGGGTTGCAGTATTTATAAAAGAGACGAAGAAGGGACATGTTTCTGTCAGTCTGCGAGCAAAGGGGAGCTGTGATGTGGCAGCTGTTGCCGCTGGTTTTGGCGGAGGCGGCCATAAGAACGCAGCGGGTTTTCGTTTTGTGGATAGATCCCTTGAGGACGTGCAGCAGGAAGTTTTATCAGCCCTTAAGAGCGCTTTGCGCTAAGTTACTGGATCCGGCCTGAAGAGTATGACTGATTTTGAGGCGGGTGCCTTTCTTATCGATAAGCCTGAAGGGGCGAGTTCTTTTTATATGGTGCGCCAGGTGCGCCGTGTGCTGGGGATGAAAAAGGTTGGCCACGCAGGAACGCTTGATCCTTTTGCCACCGGGTTACTTGTTATTTGTGCAGGTCGTCCGGCAACGAAACTGATCAGTGGTATTATGGAGGGTGAAAAAGAGTATCTCGCCACGCTCCGTTTAGGAATAACGACCACGACCCTTGATCCTGAAGGTGATGTTGTCAGTGAGAAAGCTGTGGGGAAAATCGATGGGGAAACAGTGGAGGCCTGCCTGGAAAAGTTTCGCGGAGAGCAGATGCAGGTTCCTCCCATCTATTCGGCTTTGAAACATAAGGGGAAACCCCTGTATCACTATGCCCGTCAAGGAATAGAGATTAAGAAGCCACCCCGTTCTGTTATGATTTCTGCCCTGGAGAGAACGGGCGAGATCACTGAGCTCAGTGATGAATCACCGTACCTGAGTATTCGGGTTGTCTGTTCCAAGGGAACATATATTCGGACCCTGGGGGCTGATATTGGTGAGGCTCTAGGATGCGGGGCCTATTTAACGGCACTGCGGCGCACCAGAAGTGGATGCTTTGATGTCAGCGATAGTCTTACCGGGCAGCAGCTGCAGGAAGAAAATGCTCGGGAAAAGTTGTTGGAACATGTCTTATCTGTGGCCGATCTATCTAATCTGTTGCAATAAAAATAAGACATGGTAAGTGTAGTAATTGAAGTAATGTTTTAAAAAGTCCTGCCACCGGACTGGTAACTGAAAATATAAGAGTTTTACATATAGAAAATGGAGGTTTGTTTTGGCACAATCAGCAGTTAAAAAAAATGAAATTATCGAGAAGTTTAAACTTCACCCCAATGATACCGGATCTTCAGAGGTACAAATAGCCCTTATTACTGATCGGATTGAGTATCTTACTGATCATTTTAAGGCCCATAAAAAGGATCATCACTCCCGTCAGGGACTGTTGAAACTTGTAGGTCAGAGAAGAAGCCTTCTCGATTACCTGAAGAAGAAAGATGTGAATAAATATCGTGAATTGATTGAGGCGCTTGGAATTAGAAAATAAATTCCTAAGAAGCAGTTTATCTCAATTCATTCGTTTAAGAATTCAGAGGTAAGCATTGGCGCATAAGGCGCTGGTGCATGTTAAACATACAGGTGTGTTGCTGCGATAATGCAGCGACACGCCTGTTTTGACTTTGGACAGATCCAATTATCTCTGAACCTATACCATGTTGCAATACGGCAGCTGGAGAAGTTATGTATAAAAAAGTAGAAGTTGAAGTAGGCGGAAAAACAATTTCCGTGGAAACAGGAAAAGTAGCCAAGCAGGCAGATGGTTCTGTCGTTATGCAATATGGGGACACAGTTGTCCTCGTTACCGCCGTGGCAGGAAAGGAAAATAAGCCGGAATTAGGTTTTTTACCCCTTACTATTGAATATCAGGAGCGTATGGCTGCAGTCGGCCGGGTTCCCGGAAATTATTTCCGTCGTGAAATCGGACGTCCCAGTGATCAGGAAGTGCTCACCTGTCGTATTATCGATCGCCCCTTGCGACCCCTGTTTGCAGATGGATATTTTTCAGAAACCCAGATTATTGCAACCGTTCTTTCAGCAGATCAGCAAAATGATCCTGATATTCTGGCCTTAAACGGTGCCTCTTGTGCTCTCTCCCTTTCTGATATTCCTTTCGAAGGCCCTATTGCAGGTGCTCGAGTGGGTTACATCGATGGGGACTATGTTCTTAATCCAACAAAATCCGAGCTTGCTGATTCAAGGATGGATGTGATTGTTGCCTGTACCAGTAATGCTGTCACCATGGTTGAAGGAAAAGTGGATGCCATGAGTGAGGAAGAAGTACTGAATGCGATCTTCTTTGTCCATGAGCAGGTACAGCCTCTTATAGATATGCAGTTGGATCTGCAAAAGAATAGCGGCAAAACAAAACGTGTTGTTGAGCCGATTGCAATTGATGAGGCAATGCAGGCCAAAGTTCAGGAAATTGCAGCAGAGGGGATGAAAGAAGTTATCTCCACCGCAGACAAAATGGAACGCGGTCGGGTCTATGATGCTCTGAAGAAAACGGTGGTTGCAGAACTCGATACTGAGGGCGATCGTGGTAGAGAAATCGGTGATCTTCTTTCCGGTTACAAAAAGAAGACCATGCGTGCCAAGATCGTGGATGAGGCAACCCGTCTTGACGGCCGTGCCTTTGATCAGGTTCGTCCTATCAGTGGTGAAGTAACCTATCTTCCGCGAACCCATGGCTCGGCTCTTTTTACCCGTGGTGAGACGCAGGCATTGGTTACCGCTACTCTTGGTAGTGAACGCGATGCGCAGCGTGTTGAGACCTTACAGGGTGAGGAACAGCGACGCTTTCTGGTTCATTATAACTTTCCTCCATACTGTGTTGGTGAAGCGCGTTTCTTACGTGGTCCTTCCCGGCGTGATGTCGGACATGGTATGCTTGCCATGCGTGGTCTCTCTGCCGTGCTTCCAGACCCGGAAGACTTTCCCTATACCATTCGTGTGGTTTCTGAGATTATGGAATCAAACGGATCTTCCTCCATGGCAACCGTCTGTGGTGGAAGTATGGCCATGATGGATGCCGGTATTCCCCTAAAGGCACCCGTTTCCGGAATTGCCATGGGATTGATAAAAGAGGGTGATAAGGTTGTTATTCTCTCTGATATCCTTGGTGATGAAGATCATCTTGGCGATATGGATTTTAAGGTTGTTGGTACAGAAGAGGGTATTACCTCTCTGCAGATGGATATTAAGATCGATGGTGTTGATCGTGATATCATGGGAAATGCTCTGTCCCAGGCAAAAGAGGGTCGACTTCATATCCTCGGCGAAATGGCCAAGGGTATTGAAAAATCACGTACTGAAGTGGCAGAACATGCTCCTAAGTATTTCAGCCATAAAATCAGCACCGATAAGATTCGTGATATTATCGGACCCGGCGGCAAGATTATTAAAGCGATGTCCGCTGAGTATGATGCCACCATCGAAGTTGATGATTCCGGTATTGTGAAGATGTTTACCAAAGACGGCAGCAAGGCAAAAGCACTCCTTGATAAGATCCAGGAGATGACTGCTGAAGCTGAAGTTGGCAGAGTGTACAAAGGAATCGTAAAAACCATTAAAGATTTTGGTGCCTTTGTGGAAATTATCCCGGGAACCGATGGTCTGGTCCATATCTCAGAACTTGCCAATGAGCGTGTGGCCAAGGTGACAGATGTTCTTAAAGAGGGAGACGAGATTGAAGTAAAAGTCCTCGAAGTTGACGGTCGCGGCCGTATTCGACTTAGTCGCAAGGCTCTCTTGTAACGACCTGTTCGCTATACTGTATCTAAAAAGGCTTTTCCGTTTCTTGCGGAAGAGCCTTTTTTTTTAATTTGCAGGTAGTACGCGCAGTCCGTTTACAGATTTTAAAAGAATCAAAAATATGGAATGAAAAATGATTGAAAATCTGCTTAGTAACTGGATCATGCAGTTTGGTCTGCAGGAAGATGTTTCCAGAATTGTTTCCTTTCTTGTTATCACTCTTGGAATTCTCATTTTTGCCATGTTTGCGGCATGGATTGTTCGTCGTACACTCTTGCCGATTCTTGTGAGGATAATTCACCAGAATAGTCTGCAGTGGGATGATCCACTTATTAAGCATAGGTTCTTCCATAAGATCAGCTGGTTTACTCCTCTTCTCATTATCTATATTGCCCAGGATGTCCTGCTCCAGGATGAGTCAATACTCTCAGATATTCTTTCCCGTGCTCTTTTGGCTGGAGTAGTTGTTACCACCAGCATGAGTATCTCGGCTCTTTTAAGTGCCTTAAATGAAATATACACGGCGATTTCTCAGAAGCGAAGCGCAGCCATCCGTGGCTATACCGATGCTGCACGGATTATTTTGTATGTCTTTTGCGCCATTTTTCTGATTTCCCTCTTAACGGATCGTTCTCCATGGGGGCTCCTCAGTTTACTTGGTGGCTTAACCGCTGTCATCCTCCTGGTATTTAAAGATACACTGCTTGGTTTTGTAGCCAACATTCAGCTTTCTGCTACTAATATGGTCCAGATCGGTGACTGGATTGAAATGGCACAATACGGGGCTGATGGTGATGTTATTGATATCTCTATCCACTGTGTTCGCGTGCAAAACTGGGATAAGACTGTTACCTCCATTCCAACCTATGCCCTTATCTCCAATTCATTTAAAAACTGGAGAGGAATGAGTGAGTCTGGAGGAAGACGAATTAAGCGTGCCATCAATATTGATCTTAGCACCATCCGCTTTATGACAGACGCTGAGGTAGAAAAACTTGCAGAAATCAAAATTCTTACAAGATATCTTCGCCCCAGACAAAAAGAGATCAAGTCCTATAATAATCGACATGAAGTTGCAGAGAGCGTTGCTGTTAATGGCAGGTGTCAGACTAATATTGGTATCTTCAGGGCGTATACCCAGGAGTATCTCAGGCAACATCCACAGATTCATCAAAATATGACCTTTATTGTCCGCCAGCTTGCGCCCACAGAGACAGGTCTGCCCCTGGAGGTATATGTTTTCAGTAAGGATCAGGTATGGGCGAATTTTGAGGCCATCCAGAGTGATATCTTTGATCATTTGCTGTCGGCACTACCCTATTTCCAGCTCCGGGTTTTTCAGAATCCCAGCAGTTTTGATTTTAATTGTGCTTTTAAGCAGGCCGAATAGAATAGTGTCTGGATTTAAGCAGGTTATTTTAACTTGTGGTGTGCCACAGGTTTATTATTGACAGGTTGAGTGAAAAGGGGTATGTAGTACATTATTGTATTTTATTGTATGTAAATTTAACATAAGGTCGGGAAGGTTAGCTATGTGTGGAAAATTTTCGTATAAGATTGTGGTTGTTTTAGCTGTGGTTGCGCTGACAGGAATGAATTTGTCGGCCTATGCTGCTGGCGATGGTACTTTGGGTTCGACTTCCACAGGCACCACTGATATCACTCTGATTATTCCCAATTTAATTCAGGTGAGCGATCTAAATGATATGGATCTCGGAACATGGGATGGCAGTAGTGTTGCTGGAGATTCTGATACAGTATGTGTGTATTCAAATACTGGTGGAAACTATACTGCAACTTTTAGCGGAAGCGGTGCCGGAGCAGCCTTTACCATTAATAATGGGTTGGCGACAATTCTATATGCGGTAACCTATGATGATGGAGCTGGTGCTGATCCTATCACCTCAGGGACCGGTCTCACTTGTGCAAATGCCAATCAGGCGAGTTATACTTGCGGTGGCACAAATAATGGAACTATTGCTGTCTCTATCCTTGCCACAAACATGGCCCTTATGGCTGCGAATACATATAGTGGAACATTGACTATGCTGGTAGCACCTTTATAGAGGGAATTGATTATATGATAAACGCATCTATATTGATGTTTGTTCTGTAGTCTGCTCCTGCTGACGAATTAAGTATGGAAGTTGTTGACCCAGATTTCCTGCAGGAGAGAGCCCTTGCAGGTGTTTGTGGTATTTTTTAAGTATTCAACGGCAGCAAATTTTCTATTGCTTGTGACTTTTTTTCTTAACTGAATATATGAAGTGATAAAATGATTTCTGCGTTTCTTGTATTCTTCTCTCTGATTTTTTCTTGTTCTTCTGTTTTTGCTGCTGCTTCTGTGCCTAAAACAGTTGAAGTATATCCACCAGCAACCCTTCTCATCAGCCTCACCATTCCCGAGTACATTCATCTGAGCCAACATGCGAATTCTTCTGATGCCTGGTTTTTTGATAAAGAGGATCCCGCAGTCCTCTCACGGGGGATTTGTGTCTACACCAATGGGAATTCGGATTATCGAGTAACCTTTACCGGGGAAGGAGATGGAAATAGGTTTGTGGCCAGTGACGGTCTGAGGACTCGTGCTTACAAGGTTCTTTATGATGATGGTAGCAAGGTGGACAAAAATGTGAGGCCGGGAACTGCCGAATATTATACGATATCAGACAGTAAAGGATTCCAATGCAATGGCGGCAGTAATGCCACGCTAACTATCAGTATGGATGGAGACATTAGGCATGTGGAGAATTCCAGAGCCTATGTTGGGATATTGACTATGCAGGTTGCCACGGAATAATGCTGTTTATTGGATACATTCAAGGCCGTTGTGGAAATTGTTCTCTGCAATATTGTATTTTTTCTTCGATCTTTTTTTTCTTCCTTTTAGTTTTTCCTGAAAATGTATATGCTGATGGTATCGGGGTGGAAGATCCACCTGGACTTGTTGCGATTTCCATAGGAACATGGTCTGGGAGTGGTGATGTGGACTTTGATGGTAACCCGTTTTGTGTTGGAAGTTTTACTGGTGATTCATGCAGCGCCGAAGCGGATAATTATCGTGTTCGGCTTACCAATGGCACTCCCGGTAGCTCTGGTCAATTTCGAATCCTGGATGGGACGAATTCTTTACCTATCAGTATAGTGTACACAGATCTTGCCAATGGCAGTCCTGATACTTTAACTGAGGGAATGTGGACAACTAGCGCGAAAAATGGTTCTGATTCCTGTGACTCAGATAATGCGCAGTTTACTGTGTTGATTTCTGAACTTGATTTACTGGCTGTTCCTGCTGGTGATTATAGTGAAACAATGTTCATTCTGTTTGAGCAGATAGAAAACGGTAGTGAAACATATAGTGATACCGTTGATATTGCTCTGACGATCCCTGATTTGGTGCAAGTCAGCGGTTTGAATGATATAAACCTTGGTACCTGGGATGGTATTGGAAATCAGTCGAATAGTGAAGATATTTGTGTCTATCGTAACAGCAGTGGATCTTACGCCATTACTTTTACCGGTAGCGGCGGTGGAAACGCATTTGTGCTGACAAATGTTGGTGTTGATTTGGCATACAGTGTGACATATTTTGATGGATCAACGACAGTTTCTGCCTCCACCGGGATTGCACTGACCGGACGGACTGGTCATAATCAGAGCAGCACGATTTGCAGCGGCGGGACTAATGCAACTATTGCAGTATCAATTCTTGAAAATATTATACGCTCCGCTCCACCTGCTGTATACAGTGGGACATTGACCATGCTGGTTTCCCCAGAATAAAAAAATATTATGATATTATGCGTATAAAACAACTCCCTCCCCAGTGCAGCTTGCTACTCTTCTGTCTTGTTTCAGTTCTTTTTCTCTTAATCGTGACTTCGTCGTCTTTTGCCTCTATTGCTGTGGATCGAAGCATTATTTATCTCACAGCCGGCCAGCTTCCCCGACAGGATGTTTTCGTCTATAATCATGGTGCACAAAAAGCCTATGTAGAAACAGAAGTGTTTGAAGTTCTTGATCCTGGAACAGCAGCGGAAAAACGGCAGAAGGCAGAAAATCTTGAAGAGTTGTTACTCCTCGTTTCTCCCAAAAAAATGGTTATTGCTCCCAATGATCACAAAAGAGTCCGCTTTAGTTATCTGGGCGATCATTCTTCAGAACGAGTGTTTCGGATTAATGTTACTCCTGTAATAGGAAAAATTGTTGCTAAAGAAACAGCAGTTAAACTTGTGGTTGCCTATCAGATTTTGCTGGTAGTGACTCCCGACAATGCACATGCGAATATTGTTTGCGAACGACAAGGGAAACAATTATTATTAACGAATAAAGGGAATACCAATGTGCTTCTGACCAGAATGATAATCTGTCAGAGTAAAGATCAGCCTAGTAACGAATGTACAGAGGTTAAGGAAAGTACGCGTCTGTATGCTGGCAATACCTGGTTGCTGGATCTGCCTGATACAAAGTCTTTTGTTGAATTTGAAGTAACTGATGGCTCGCAGTCCAGTCGTAAAATTCGTCGTTTTCCTGAAAAATAGTGGACAGTGAAGCCGGAACTGTTGTCATCGTTTTTTCTTTGCTGCCTTGCTGTATACTTTCTGATTGTACCGTCGGCAATCCTTGCCGATCAGGAGGTAGTGCAGCGTTCTTCAGCCATTACTATTGCTCCCCTTATTGTTTCCGGTTCTTCAATTGAGATTGCGCCTTTAAAAGTTGTTGAGCCTCTTATTGTGGTTGAAGAGGGTGCCCCCCCAGGTTTTGAGGATCTTGAGGAACCTCAGAAAGGACTTATTGATGTGTATTACGGAGGTGAGTTTCTCCGCACTGTTCCATCTGTGTTCACAGGGGAATCTATTACTTTTCTGCAGCCGGAAGTGTTTCTTGATAAAATTCCGTATTTACTTGATCCTCAACGGGTTCTCACTCTTTTGTCAGGAGAACTTACTGCTCATACCCATTTGATTTGCCGAAAAAGGGGAGAGAAAGAGTGTGGAGAACTTCCTGCAGACCAGACAGGTGTGATTTTCCAGATTGGCACACACCGGGCAGATATATTTGTTTCTGAAGAGCTGCTGAGTAAAAAAAGGGCAAAAGATAAATATTTACTGCCATCCAGTGCTGACTTGTCTTTTGTCGTTCCATTTTCCATCGTTGTTTCAAATAGTTCTAATGACAATAGTATTTTTAGTGTTAACGGAGAGTCGTTGATTTCCAAGGGGAATACACACCTTCAGAGTCGCTGGAACTATTCAGAAAATGTTGGCTTTCTAGCTCAGGACTTATCGTTACGACGGGATAAAAATGGTAAAGAGGCACAGCTGGGCATTTTTGATACTAGAGGTTTTGGCTCAGGGTTTATGACAGGCCACTCCATTGCCGGTAGTCGGTATGCCTCCACTACACGTACGAGAACCGATCGTTCCATTGCCGGTGGCTCCATGCTGTCTGTGCTATTGAACTCCCGCAGCAGGGTGGCAATTGTAAAGAATGGTCGGGTATTATCGTCTAATATGTATGATTCCGGCAACCAGATACTTGACACATCTTTACTTCCTGACGGTTCTTACGATGTTGTTATTAAAATAGAAGACTCATCTGGTCAGGTACGTGAAGTTACACGCTATTTTTCGAAGTCTCAGGCATTGCCTCCTGAAGATCAGCCGCTTTATTTTATCGATGGCGGAAATATGTTGTGGGATGATGAGAGGATGTTGCCTAATAGCAGTGACCATTGGCTCCTGGAAGGCGGCTATATGACACGATTAAGGGGAAATCTTGCACTGCATGGGACAACTGCTGTTACTGAGGATCAATCTGTTGTTGAGTTTGGATCTGTCTATTTATCAAGTATCTGTAAATTAAATACGGTTGCTCTTGTTACCAGTACCAGTGATTATGGATTGTCATTTTCCGCCCAGACATTTTTTGATTCATTTTCTCTTTTTGCCAGTGCCGTCATTGTGGATATTCATTCACCTCTGACCGACAACTCCGTTCAGAGCGACGAGTACAGGCTGATAAATACGGATCGAGAGGAATATTCGTTCCGCTTAACACTGCCTTTTTTTGATTCACGCCTGGATCTTTCATATAACCTTCGCAAAAGTTCGGAAGGAAAGTATCGCAGTTATGAGGAAGATATGTCGGCACTAATCAATTATCCATTGATTAATATGAGGCAGCATCGTTTAAATCTGATCTCTCATTTGTATCACTATGAGGTTCATGAAGATGATGCCTTTATCGGTCTGGAGTATAGCTTCGTTTTGCCAAAGTGGAGACATGACTTTGAGTATGGTGCACGGAGAAGTGCAATGGGGGATCATGGGCGTATGACTACGACGCCAATGCGAATCCGGTCTACATGGAGGGATAGTCAGCGAACAGGTGAACAGACAGAAGTTGCTGCCTTTCTTGATAACGGTGTAGAAGAAAATGCAACAATGCTGGGTGCTCATGTTGACTATGGCTTCCGCGGTGGCCGATTTCGTTTTTCAGCAGATCATCAAATACATGACGATCCTGCTAGAGATAACTTTAATCGCTACAGTCTAAATTTTAATTCGCATATTGCCGGCGATACGGATGGGGTGGCGTGGGGCGGAGCACGTCGCGAACGCAGTGCTGCAATTATCAATGTCTCATCAGAGGAAGATTCTCATGAATATTTTGAGATTTTTGTTAATAATCAGCAGAGGGGCTATGCATATATTAATAAATCAACACTGTTGAGTCTGTTGGCATATGAAAACTACGATATTGCAATTTATCCCCCGGCTGGAACAAATTATAACTATTTAACTATCCGGAAAAAGATAACGGTTTACCCCGGAAACACGAAGAGTTTTGATTGGCAAGTGGTTAAAATTCACACAGTTTTTGGTCAGGTTGTTGATAGTTCCGGAGAACCGTTACGGAATGCTTCTATTGAAGAGAGTGATCTGTATGAAGGCAGTGATGAATATGGTATATTCCAGGCGGATATTGCCGGGAATGTAAAAATGCTCACTTTTGCACAGTCAGATAAACGCTGCACTGTTCAGCTTCCTACATATGATAAAACAAAATTTATAGCTGCTCTTGGGAAATTGATGTGTGTGAAAAAGGCAGACAGTGGTGAATGGAAAGAGTGAGTTGGCGAAGGATTTTCAGATGACTGTTTTGCAGGGAAGGACTGTTTGTCTTCGGCGTATTCGGTATGCAGATATTGAGCGTCTGCGCCAATGGAGAAATTCTTCCGAGTTACAACAATACCATATTTATCGTGGCGAAATTACTGTAGCAGAGCAAAAAGAGTGGTTTGCTAAGATTGATAGTTCTTCCACAGATTTCTTTTTCATGATTGAAAAAAATAGAAGACAATATGGTGTGACAAAGCTACAAAATATTGACTGGGATACACGGAAAGGGGAAACAGGGATATTTATAACAGCCCCGGAAGATAGAAATTCTTTTATTGCGGTTGAGGCAGCCCTTCTTCTTGTAAGTTATTCCTTCAATCATTTGCATCTTCATTCGGTGGCTGCTTCTGCACTTGTGGAAAACAGACAATCAATATCATTCATTGAGAGACTTGGGTTTCAGTTGTTTTCCCGTGAAAATCGGCTAATTGGCAACACATGTGAAGCAATCAATCATTACAGGATGACCTTGCCTGAATTTAATGGCGCCACCATGCATTTGCAGAGAAAGTTTGCAGATAATTTGCTTAAAAACAGCCAGAACACTTTATGAATCTTTCTGTTGTAACAACGCTGTATTGTTCGGAAGCGTACATCGATGAATTTTACCGCCGTATTGTCGATACTGCTAATGTTCTGACTACAGATTATGAGATAATCTTTGTCAGTGACGGTTCTCCCGATGCTTCATTGCAGCACGCTCTTGCCTTGGTTGAAAGGGATTCCAGAGTAAAGGTCGTTGAGTTGTCAAGGAATTTTGGACATCATAAAGCGATGCTTGCCGGTTTAAGTGTGGCAAAAGGAGACCGGGTTTTTCTTCTTGATGTGGATCTTGAAGAGCAACCGGAATTGTTGTTGCAGTTCTGGCAAGAGATGGATAGCTGTCATGTAGATGTTGTCTTTGGTGTGCAAAAGAAAAGAACGGGGAGCTTGTTGGCTCGCTTGAGTGGAAATCTTTTTTATCACATCTTTAACCTCTTGTCAGATACGAAGATTCCTATGAATTTGTGTACTGTGCGTCTTCTGAGCAGGAATTATGTCCAGGGGTTGCTCTCTTTGAAAGAACAGAATGTCTTTCTGGCCGGTAATGCGAACTGGATAGGTTTTAAACAGATGCAGGTGCCCATAGAAAAAAAGTCCAATAATAAAACATCATATAGCTTTAGGAAGAGGCTGGAACTGCTAAGTGAAGCTGTGACCTCATTTTCCAGTAGTCCTTTATGGGTATCTCTTATTGTTGGGTCTGTTATCTCTCTTGTGTCCGGGGGCTGGGGGGTAATGTATCTTATAACTGAACAGGGTCGCAGGGTTGCCGAGGTACCCAGTCATTTTGCCTTGTTGGTTTCTGTGTGGTTTCTAGGGGGATTGATACTTTTTTTTGTGGGATTGAACGGGATTTACATATCGAAAATAGTAACAGAGGTCAAAGGCAGACCTCAGTTTATTGTTCGATATATTCATGAAAAAAAGATGATACACATGGTAAACAATAATGTCTGATACAGCATGTATTATGGAAAACTCTCG
>JAOZKX010000004.1:16597-18539 GCA_029935135.1 Desulfocapsa sp. | reverse complement strand
TAAGGGTTTATGAATTCTCTGTCCGCTGGGCAGTCCGGTATGGGTATCACGCGGGATTTCTACGGCATGATCCATGCTATACACCAGGATCGCCTTTTCGCGACCGGACTGGGTACAGTCACCCTTAATATCACCCTGATTTGCTCCTTTAACCTTGAGATACATTGTGTTTGCCATGGTGTTTCTCCTTTCTTTTGTTTGAGAACAAAATATGTTTAATCGCCAGCAGGAGCTGGCTCTGCATACAACCTGCTTATATGCTGAATTCAGCTTATCCCATTAAGCCTTGTCGAGTTTACCAACCAGTGACAGGGTAAATGAAGAGCCCATATATTTAAAATGAGGCTGAACAGCCAGATCAACTTTATACCAGCCGGGCTCCCCGGCAACATCAGAGACACTTATATGCGCCTTGCGAAGAGGGCGCCTGCTGCGAACACCCTTACCTGGATTTTCCTGATCAGAAACATATTGACCAATCCACTTATTCAACTCATCTTCAAGCTCTCCCCGCTCCTTCCAGGTACCGATGTTTTCTCTCTGGATTACCTTCAGATAGTGGGCAAGACGACTGACCACAAAGGTATAAGGCAGTTGGGTGCCGAGTTTATAGTTTAGTTCAGCCTGTTTGCCTTCCGGAGTGTTGGCAAATTTTTTCGGCTGCTGAATGGAATTTGCGGAAAAGAAAGCAGCATTATCACTTCCCTTGCGCATGGTCAGAGCCATAAATCCCTCTTCTGCCAGTTCAAATTCCTTGCGGTCTGATATCTCTATCTGCGTCGGGATTTTGTTTTGAATCTCACCCATGGCCTCATATTGGTACATGGGCAGATCTTCAACGGCTCCACCTCCCTGAGGACCGATGATATTGGCACACCAGCGATACTTGGCAAAACTGTCTGTGACTCGTGAGGCAAAGGTAAATGCCGCATTTCCCCAGCAGAAGTTATCATCTCCGCCCGAGACATCTTCAGTATAATTAAAGGTTTTTGCCGGGATGTTGTCCGGGCCGTAAGGCAGTCTGAGCAGAAACCTTGGCAGGGCCAGGGAAATATTACGGGAATCTTCCGACTGTCTCAGGGATCGCCATTTAGCATACTGGGGGCCCTCAAAAATGGATTTCAAATCTTTGAGATTGGGCAGACCATTAAAGTCGTCAAGACCAAAAAATGCGGGCCCTGCGGCAGAGACAAACGGTGCATGCGCCATGGTGGCTACACTTGCAAGATTCTGCAGCAGTGCAATATCCTGATTGCCGGGACCAAATTCATAATTCCCCACCATCATACCGTAGGGCTGACCACCAAACTGACCATACTCCTCCGTGTAACCAAGTTTGTAGAGTCCAGATTGAACAACTTCCGGCGAATCCTCAAAATCGTCAATCAAATCCTGCTTGCTCACATTCAGCAGCTCTATCTTGGTGTTCTCTCTAAAATCCGTATGATCCACTAGATATTTCAGTGAGCGCCAGGAGGACTCCAGTTTCTGAAAATCCTTATTATGGAGAATACTATTCATCTGGTGGGAGAGTTTACCGTCAATATCAGCAATCATCTCATCGACTAGTCCGGGACTTATCTTTGCACTTTCCCGGCCGGGCTTGAGAAGCTCATCAATAAAGGCCTGGACTCCCTGTTTGGTGACATCATAGCCTTCATCGCTGGGCTTAATCCGGGTGGCCTGGACGATTTCATCAAGCAGGGAAATATCCTGCTGCTGCTCCTGGCCGGTTTCTTTTGTTTTCTGTTCCTGTGCGTCTGACATTTCTTCCTCCTACTCCTTTAAATCGAGCTCAGAAAGTAATCTGGCCCGGGCACCCTCATCAGACACCAGAGAGCTTAGCTTTTTTTTAAAATCCGGGATATTTCCAAGTGGGCCTTTAACTGCTTTCAGAGCTTCTCTCAGCTCCAGCAACTTATTTAACTCGGGAACTTTTTTA
>JAOZKX010000004.1:11564-16587 GCA_029935135.1 Desulfocapsa sp. | reverse complement strand
CCCAGAGAGCTGAGCTTTTTCTTAAAATCCGGAATATTTCCCAGGGGGCCTTTCACTGCTTTCAGGGCTTCTCTCAGCTCAAGCAGTTTATTTAATTCGGGAACCTTCTTTATGATGGCATCCGGATCAAAATCCCTGATTGTCTTAAAATCCAGATCAACACGCATCTGGGCTTCCGGATCATCATCAAGCTCATTTTTGACGAAGGTATCCAGCTTAAGATCCTGGCCGGCGAGCACATCGTTAAAATTATCCTTGTCCACATTAACAGGTTTGCGTTCCTCAATGGACCTGTCATCCTCCTGCAGGGTATAATCTCCCATGACAAGAACCTTCAGAGGAAGTTCAACCTCTTCCTGGGCATCACCAGTTGCCGGTTTATAGACAACATTGACTCGTTCCTTAGGGGCTACAGATGCTTCCTTGGACATATTTTCCTCCTTTTGAGAATAAAACGATATTTAATTCTATATACAATTCAAATCTATCACTCGATTGGGCGAGGGGCCACCTCCTGCACTCAGAGACAATCCCAACCCGTCACCTTCTCACTTTCGTGCCTAACATGTTGTTAGTTCTGTTTATTTACAATCGCAATGCACTTACAGCGTATCAAAGATATGCCGGGAAAATCAAATTAAATTTAATGCATTTTCAGGCGCCAGCAGCGTCAATCGATCGCGCAGGGCTGTTGTCTGCTGTTCCACAGCCTCCTGGGCAGTCAGCTTAAAAGATTTATACACGCTGCTCAACGCCGCAAAGGCCAGGTCGGGATCCCATGCCTCAAGCCCCATCGCATCCACCTGCCTGAGTAAACGCTCGGCAAACGGCCTGGACAGTTCTGCCTGTTTTCCCTTTAACATCAGGCGACAGGAGATAAGGTCATGGATAAACTGCTCTTTTCCACTGCGCAATGAGCCGCTGTTTTCCTGAAGATAATGCAAGGCGGCCGCCAGACCCTTCTCTGTCATAATCTGCATGGAAGTTGCTTCGCGTCCGTCCGCCTCAGCAGAAGAATCAACAGAGACAACGGCCTTCTCATCACCACCGCTGTGCCTGAGATCTCTTAACCATTCCCGGGTCTCTTCACCGGCAAAGGGCATACCATCAGCAAAGCTGAGAGTTTCAAGAGCAGGAAATAATCTGACAAAGAGCAGGGTATCATTGGCCACTGACATGGCAGCAGTATCCGCCTCCAGTTGTTCAAGGGCAGTGGCCACCCAGAAGTTCAAATCCAGCCAGAACAGGTATTGACGAACATGCCCTTCTGCACTGGAAAGCAAAGCGGCCCACATCCCGGATTCATACTGACCTGTGAGCAGAGTCATAACCTGATCGTCCGGCGACGGCAGCATGGTCTTTCCTTTACTGGCCAGGGGTGTGGAATCTATCTGGCCCCAAGCTGCCAGGCGAGTCAACTGATAGGAAAGGGGACGGTGCGAATCCTGAACAAAAAACTTTGTTGCCGCTTCACCAAGATAATCCATACCGGAAGCAAAATAGTCATTGGCATCACTATTCTCATCAACAGGAACAGCCGCAGGTACAGATGCAATGGGTACTGCTGTTGTCTCTTTTTCTATTGCTGGAGAACGATGATCTTCTCCTGCGACCAGACTACTGGCAACCACTGTCTCTTCCTGCTCAGGCCCCTCTACAACGAGCCCGGAAGTGGCATCCAGCACAAGGTCTGATATCGTCTCCATGAGCGGCCGCAGGATCGGTCCATCCGGCAGTTTCTCAGCAATCAGGGAATCCAAGCCACTCAAATCATCGAGAAACTCATCACGCCTCTCCACCTCCCAGCTCTTGGGTTCCAGAGTTTCCACAAAATCCCGAACCTTCTCATTCCACCAGCGAAGGGCGTTTATCCGTCCTTTTTTTCGCTTTTTCGGGGGGTACAGACTGTCCCAGAAATTATCCAGCAGACCGCGCAGAACATGAACCCCCGTTGCACAGCCCTGCAGGCCATCGGTGTTGCATAATGCGATGCACAAGTAACAGGCAACCTGCAGATTCTTTGATTTTTCTGCCAGAATTTTCCTGGAGAGTTCCGTTACCCGGGACCAATCAATGGCTGAGTCTGCAGTTGGGGAGGAAAGTTTTTTTATCTCGACAGTAAGCTTCTCATAATCATCATCATAAGCAATATCACTGCCTGCCGGCTGTTCTGCGCTGATGACTTCTCTGCCAAGATCGTATAGTTCCATAAAAGCCAGCCTACTTTGAGGCACCGGAAGAGGGGCGTGGAGACGAAGCGTCTACAGTAGAATTCTTCAGCTCATCCTGGACTGCGCGAAAAGACCTGAGCAATGGGCCTGCCTGCCGGATTTCGGAAGGGAGCGTTTGCATATAGTTTTCCGCTGTTTTATGATCGGGAAACAGACCGGAGAGGAGGATAAACCACTGTTTACCCCGTATCTGCTTCCTGTAGAAGGCATTATCCTCCTTTGCAGGGACAGCAGCAAAGGCCTTGGCAATAGACTTCTTCGTCTGCAGACTCATTATCTGGACAGTATAATGTTTGGGATCCTGGGCAAGCAGCCATTGACGGTCATGGAAAACTGTCACCTTTTTATCTGCAACATTTTTTTTATCTGCGACACTGACTTTTTCCACTGGTCGAATGGTCACTTTTGAGCTTGCGGCAGGTACAACCGCAGCTTCTGTTTGTTTATTCTGGCCTGTAACTGCAGACTCAACAAACTCTGACAGCGCTCCTGGGGGGAGTTTTGGCAGAGACTTGGCACTCTCCTGCCTTTCTGGAAAGATAATCTGTTCACGCAGCTTACCCGGCGATTTATTCAGCAGCTGCAGGACATCTGTTGCCCCTGTAAAGCGATAGATAATATCGACATAGTCTATTCCATGACTCTTCAGGTATCCGCCGTCACTTGAAAAATCCGCCGCCGTAAATCGGTAGCTTCCCGTTGCAAACTGTTTGAGAAAATGGGCAAAGCCATAGCTTCCCGTCCATTTTTTGGTCAACTCCAGACCCGGGAATCCAATTTTCAGGGTAACATCACTGCATTGCCCCTCCGACCAGTCAATGGTCAACTCACGGGGAAAATTATCATTTTCCAGAACATATTTTTTCTTGGCACACTGAATGGAAAGAACAGAGTATGTGGGCTCTATATCTGCGTCGCTATTCACTTCCATGGGTTTTGTGGTGAGCGTCACAGCATAGTGAGACTGTGCATTCACCACCAGCGCCGAGCCCATATTCAGCATGGAATAAAATTCTGGTTCAAAGACCAGACTCCGGCCATAATATTTTCTGGCCTTGTAACCCTGGACTGACTGCATGACAAAGGCGTCCGCATACTCCTGCAGATATTTCCATATCAAGCCGTTTGTCTTATTAAAGAGGACTGCTGAAACCTTATCGGTGTCCATACCAGCAGTGACCGAAAGGATATCCTCCTGCCATTTTTCCTGTAAGACCTGAGCTGTTTCCCGGGCCGCAAAATCCTGGAGAAAAACAAAGGGACCCTTAACGATCTTCCAGATAAATGGATCGCTATATTGCTGCTCCCCCATACTGTCCAAAGTGACCCAGGCATCATAGACCGTTTCAAAGACCGACTGCTCTTTACTACTCCCTGCTGCTTTTTGAAACCAGGCTGTGAACTGCCCGGCTGCCTTTTCTTTATAGGGAGTAATCACATCAAGGCCACTGATTCCATCCTCATATTTCCTCCACAATCCGGCCATCTTCAACTGCTCATTCATGGCCGTTGCCCGGGCGGGATCTATCTTTTGCAGGGTCCGGGCGGCGACCTTATCCTTCTCAGCAGTAGCCTTGGCAATAAGAGAAGGCTTTGCATTCTTGTCTGTTTGGGTGGAGGCGGCAAGCTTACGGATACTATTTACGGCAATAACTGACTGTCCCCAGTTCGGCAGGACATTGCCCGTGTCCTTCGCATAAGAGGCCAACTCAGAGGCCATGGTCTGCAGCATCTGAAAGTAGGGATTATCTGCTGCAGCCATTCGAATTGCAGCCTCCCGCCAGTCTGCATTTGTCTTTAAGGCCAGCTCACCACCCTGGAAATTGTCTCCAAACCGTTTCCACCAGTGGACAAACTGTCTTGTATACGATTCAAGGTACTCCTGATGGATCTCTTTAATAACCGTATCTGTAACCCCTGCTCTTTTAATGGCAGAAAGGAATTTTTCAATTTTAGCCCTGCCCTTGGCAGTAAAGGCCCCAGGAACCAGCACCGAGTCAGGAATATCCGTCTGATCGTACTTCCAGTAATCAAAGAGAGTCACTGCATCTGTATCAGCAATGGGGTTTGTATAGAGCCATGCAATTTCACTGCGATTCTTGGCGAGTAACACCTGAAGTGTCTGCTGCAGGCCTGTGAGGCGTTCCTGAATTCCTGTCCTGTCATCACTCCAGGCCAGGTAACTGCTGTTCAGGTCGGGGAAATAGCTGCCGACCTCTAAGAGCAGGGCAGGGTTACTGATACTGAGAATAGCCGATGCCACCCTGCTGAAGGAGCTGAATGGAACGGACTGCTTTCCGGCAAGATAGTCCTGCAGGTAGATACTCTGTTCCACTGAGTAGGCGCAATAGTCAGCATACTCTTCAAGCGGGGTATTGCTGTCCACCTTGTTGACAGTGGCTGCAAAACCTTTTTCAATGGGATCAAGCAGAGTCGAAGCAAACAGGCGACAATATTTCGTTTTATAGGCTTCCTCAGCCTCTTTGGAATTATTAAACAGGGCAAAAGGGAGTTTCCAGGATCTATTCTTCTTTTCAACTTCCAGGATCGAGAGACGCATTTTTTCAAGGGAAACCAGTGCTGCATTGCTGCCCGGTGACTCCCCGCTTATGCTTTCCGTTTCTGTGGGCAGCAGAGAATAGACATCCTGATTGTGAGAATAGGAGAGGCCCATAATGCCTGTAACAAAGGCAAGAACACAAAGCAGACAGACAATGGCGAGATTATGAACAACCTTCTTCCACAGAATAAGCTCTTTCACCGGTTCCAGATTCCAGCGGGTCCGGGGCAGG
>JAOZKX010000004.1:5743-11554 GCA_029935135.1 Desulfocapsa sp. | reverse complement strand
AAACTCTTTAACCGGCTCAATAGCCCATCGTCTGAGAGGCAGGACTTTGGCAAAGAAATCCCGGACAAAAACAGAAGAAAAGGTTCTGCCCCTCTTCTCACTGTTCTCAGCAGCGGGCTCCAAGAATGGCGGCAAAGATGATTCCCGGCAAAGGCCGCTGCCAAAGAAGATACCCTGGATAAGCGGTGTTTCCTGGTAACTGTTTTCGGTGAAAACAGCATCGAGAAAAGGTTCCAATCCCTTTCTGATACGGGTAAACTGCAGGGGCAGTGAAAAGAAGGCAGCACTTCGCCCTGCGGGCTGCCTGACCAGGGCCAGACGAATCTTCTGCATCCCTTGATCCAAGCTGCTGATGGCCTGATTCAGTAATTCTCTCCAATAGGGCGTTTTCTGACTATTGAGCTGCCCCATAACCTGTGTTCTGGCTTCCTCAGGTAACAGGTCGGCCAGTTCCATAAAGCCAGGTACCTTGTCCATTCTGGTAACCATCACCGAAACCGGCACCCTGAAGCCTACGGTCCGCATCAGACTGTGTATCCTGTTGCGCAGAATCTGACCTTTCTTGGTTAACTCATACGCCTTATTTTGCAGAAGATCATCGGCAGCAACAAAAAGGATAATACCGTTTAACGGTTCTTTACGACGGGAACTGCTCAACAGAAAGAGAAAGCGTTTCCATTCATTCTGTTCCCGGTTCGAGGCCAGGGGGACACTGTAGCGACCGGCTGTATCAAAAACGACCGCGTTGTCAAAAAAGACCCAGTCACAGTTACGAGTGGGCTCTATTTCTCCCTGACTATCTTCAACCTCTGTAAAAGACGATGAGATACCGGCATTGGCCAGCATGGTAGACTTGCCTGCACCTGATGCCCCCATGGCCAGATACCAGGGAAGAACATACAGTGGATTTCCTTTTTTTCTCAGGTGAGATGATTTAAGCAGGGCAAGATTACTCTTCCAGGATTTCTCCAGTTCCTGTATGGCCAGCTGTTCAGGTCTTACGCCTTCGGCAAGGGCGTCACCATGGTCAACAATCCGCTGCACAAACTTTTTCTCATGTCGGCGGACAAAATACTTTTTTAAAAAGAGAACCAGAAAATAGAGGGCAAATACGCCCATGCCCATGCAGAGGGCAATCCACCAGGGCCAGTGTTTGATAACATAACTCCAGTATCCTGCCCCGACAGCCAGAGATAATACCAGAACAATGGTAACAGTCGAAATGATAATGCGGGCCGTTTTTGCCATGACTCAGCTCACAGTCCCACTGCTGGAAGTGAAGAATAGAGTGCCTGCAATGATCGATTTCCCAAAAGGTACAGGCCACCCACCATACAAACAGAGAAGAAAAAAAACAGAAGGGTAAAGGTTGATGGTAAGAAAGACATTCTACGGCCGGAAGTTCCCGTACTTTCAGGATCATAACCCTCAGCAAATAACAGATCCGGCAGTGAACCACCAATCTCGTCACCACCCGCACCCAGAAATTGCTGACAGAAGTCATCAAAGGCTTCCGGATCATCATACAGTCGACCGCGAAAGCCAAGGGCCAGACAATAGGCATACACTTCCAGCAGCTCTTTGTCTTCTGCTGCTATGGCATGAAAACGATCGTAGAACTCATCTCCCGCATTGGATGTGTTGAAGAATGTTCTCTGCAGTTCGTAATGCAGCCACTGACTATCCGCCTGCTCTGCTGCACACAGCCTGTACTCGTCAACCCAGGCCACAACAGCAAACAACGCCCCTTCCTGCTGTGCCTCGCTGTAGCCCTTATCCTGACAGCACATTCGACTTTCTTCGACAAATTGCTTACAGCGCGCATGGATCTTCTCTGCCGAGTCCAATGCAGTCAGATCGGGCCGGTTCTGGCTATAGAGCGCAAAACTTATAAGAGATGAGAAACAATCTATCAGTCGCATGAAAAACCTGAGTAATCTGTGTTCAGTAAATATTGCCTATCTTTTTTTTGTATCCTACCTATGACATGGAAAACCAGGCAGCATTCCCTTCCAGGACCCTAAAGCTTGGTTACCACCAGTTCCAGTGCCGCATTTTCCGGGGCCTGATCCCAGTGCAGACAAAGGGAACCATCTTTTTCAACCTGCTGCCACTGTTGTGATTCTGTATTCATTTCAAAACAATAGCATCCTTCCCGCCGGACAATACCCAAAGGAGGAATCTCTCTGTATGCCAGAGTCACTCCGGCAAGGGACCGTGTAATCAGGGTATCAACACTCTTGCAGCTCCCCGTTTTCACATGGTGGAGAAAAACATTCACAACTTCTGTCACATCCTGCCCTGTTCGTACGATCAGACAGTAGAGGTGACGCCCTTTGAGCAGTTCGGGTTGTATTTCACACCAGAAACGATCACCATCACGATTCATGATCAGGATATTTTCCGAACCAACCACAATACCTTCCAGTAATTCACTTAACAACTGCTGGACCCCTGCAAAACAGCTGCCCACATCAAGATGATCATAATCACCAAGAAGGGATTGCCCGTCTCTCAGTTGTCCCAGACCGTTAACCCGGTCACTGAATGTACTTAACTCGCCAACCAACTGCCTGCATATACCATAGAGCTGCCATGGATGAATCAGGGGCTGGCTCAGATGGTGCTGCAATAACGGTACATAACGATTAAGCGTATTCAGGGCAGAGAGGTAATACAGAGCTGACATCTCAAGAGAGGAAACCTTCTGCCCCGGCAGCGGCTTATATGTCTCAAGAACTCGGCATCGAGCCTGCATCTGCTCATTGATATTCTTGATAATCTGCAGCAGGAGCTGGGAACTGTCCAGAGTCAATGGAGGCGGCACATATGTTTTGTCCCGGACAACTGCCTCACCACTCATTTCAAGGCGCATAATTGGCAGCAGATGATAATCGCCCGCCGTTTCTTTTTCAGATTGCCAGAAAATTCTGAGATTGTGATCCAGAAAACGGATCTGAGCGGGCGGTCCCTGATCATAAAGATCTTTTTGCTCGACTGGCGTATCAAGGCTTATATAGCGTGTATCCACGCCCACCTCACTGTTACTGACACTGGATACATTAGCAGCAAAGCGATCCCGTCGCCTGACACCAACATAGACCATCAAGGAATCCCCTTCAGCGAACGCGTCCTCCAGATCGGCAAAAGACCTGGAGGGAAGAGTGCAGTTCTCCCCCGCCATTACCCATGAAAAATCCTGGAAAACTGCCTCAAGTCCGTTTATCTCCACAACTCTGTTTAAGAGGGCCGAGTCATTGATTGAAAGGGAACGGATCCCCCAGCAAAAGGGTTGTCTGTACTCATTAATCGGAGTGAGCAGCGACTGCTGATAGAGCTCTGCATGTTGAAAATGCTGGGGCTGCAGGAAAAGCCCCTGATGCCAGAATATTTGTTTCTCAGGATTCATTGTCTGCTTTTTCCTGTCGTAGTCCATCTTTTGCCAGTATCAACTTGATATCCACAGGGAGAACAGATGTTTTTTTAGTCAGCAAAATCCCATGTCGACTGGTCTCAGTGTGTATATCAAGAAACAGTGTGCATTTTGCGGGAGCAAGATTGTTAAAACCTGCAACCACGGCAACATGTTCGGCATGTTCGGCCCGATCGAGAGTGATCGTTCCACTGCCGCCCGGCTCTATATATTCTTTATGAACAGCAACAACAGTTTTATCAAAAGAGTTCCCGTCAAGCAGCTTCACCAGCCCCTCCCGGGAACCTGAATAGCTGTTGAAAACATTTGGATCTGACAGCTGATAGAGAACAACGAGCAAACTATGGGGGCGACCATCCACCAGATTCAACTGTTTATCGGCCTGGTAGCGGACCGTAACAGCCCCTTTGGCAAAATCCATTTTTGCTGCCGGCTCCTGTTTGGCACCACAGGCATAAAGCGAGAGGAGCAACAGCAGAACAAATCCGTATGCGGTCAATATCTCTGTTTTCTTCATAGTCACCACACAAAGCCTCTAACCATTGAATTTTTAGAGTTATTCCATTTAGTTCCGTAGGCATTATATCAAATCCAGATCCAATACCATCACAGAACAAGGCGTCTTACAGAGCGAAGTAAGCCACCCCAATAAGCCGCAAGCCCTAACCCAGGCAGCATAATCTCATGATATAACACGAATTTTGCATTGTCAAATGTAAAGCGATTCCTTTTCTCCATATTAAAATCCAGATTTAGGCCAACCCATTTCCAGCCTGCTCTCGACTCCAACAGAAGCTTGCACAGCTGTTGTTTCCAGAGAACGGCAATTAGAGAAGAATAATCTTCCTGCAAAGATTGACAATCTGCACCATTACCCTTACCATGTAATGTGTATATGACAAATACGGAAAACTGAGCAGGCAGCATTTACCTGGAACATTCAGCAGTTCTGACCAATACTATCATGTATAATATTGAACCATCAGTAAAAACACGAGAGAATGATTCGGATTATTTTGCTCGTGCCATCAGCGAGAGAGTGGAAATGTACAATAGCTCTCCACTCACTACCTTTCATGACCATTTATTAAAAATATTTTTTGACCTCGCCCAGCAGCATGACGGCCTTGACAGCTTTTATCAGATTTGCGTTGCAATTCCCCAGGCTCTCCACCAGGGAATCAGCATCTCCCTGGCAGTACTCACCAACACAAAAGATAGTTTTCAGCTGGCTTGCAACAGTGACTCCCAAGCACACATCGCTCCCCGGATTATCGATACCCTCCCTCTCCAGACTGCGGCAACATCCTACAGTGAAGAAAACATTCTATTTTTACCCATGATTTCCCGCCCAATGCTGAAGCACAATATCGGGACAGGAAAAACCTTTCTCAGCAATGACCAAGCCGGTGAAGTACACTGGTCCTGTCTTGGTGTACTTTTGATTACCCATCCTGAGCTCCTCAGCAGTATTGATCGCCTCTTCCTGGAAAAGCTGGTGACCCGTATCGGCTACAATCTGCAGCGGCGCCTTCTTCAGGCCAACCATCTTGACCATATCAACTTTCTCAAATGTCTGGGCAGAGACATAGGCCATAATGTTGTCACTCCGAATATGCACTTCAAGAATCTCTTTCGGCAACTGGAAAAAAAGATTGATCGCATCAATAGAGAGGTAGAGGTCAGCCTGCACCTGGCTGACAAACCGTCCATTCGAATCCTCAACAGATGCAATGAAATCAGATCGGATCTCACCTCCACCCACGAAGAACTCCTCGAACATTACAATCGTACCAGCCTCTATCTCGAGACACTCCTCCGGGAGGAACATTTTACCAGGGGAGAATACATTCTCAAAGCACGCCGATGCCAGATTGAAACCGAGATCATTCTTCCTGAATTGGAAATTTACCGTAAACGCCTAGAACGCCTGGGAATCACCATCGAACAGCCTCAAAACATGCGGGACCGGCGTTTTTTCCTTAAAGGAGACCAGGGCCTGCTCTCCCAGGTATTCGACAATCTCTTTTCAAATGCTGTGAAATACACCACAACATCAAATTCCCCCAGGGTACGCCGCGTAAGGCCATTGCCTATGGATGTCAGGATATTAACAATTTTCCGGAACAGGAGAAAAAAGGCGTAAAATTCAACATTTTTTCCACAGGTGAACACCTCACTGCAGAGGAACAGCTGACCATCTTTAATGATGGGGTCAGGGGGCAAAATGTCGGCCACAACCCAGGCAGTGGCCACGGCCTGGCATTCGTTCGCAATGTCGTGGAGATCCATGGGGGAAAGGTTGGGTATGAAGCCGTTTCCGGGGGCAATAACTTTTACTTTATTCTTCCCCTGACAGCAGAACCTGATGAATTAAT
>JAOZKX010000004.1:0-5733 GCA_029935135.1 Desulfocapsa sp. | reverse complement strand
TTAATCAGCAAGCAGCAATAAGAACAAACCCGTTATCTTAACAGGTCGAAATACGACCCATAACAGAAGGAGAACAATATGTTTCAAGTAGATGTAGATAAAGACAAATGTACTGGCTGTGAAGAGTGTATTAACGCCTGTCCGGCATCGGTACTCGAACTGGTGGATGAAAAATCCGAACCCGTTGAGATGGATGAATGCCTCGGCTGTGAAACATGCGTAGAGGTCTGTCCGGAGGGTGCCATCACGGTGACTGAGGTGTAGAAGAGAGTTAAAACAACAGGGCAACAGTCCCGTTCATCACCGTAACCACGCACATTAAAGAGAAAACTATCATGCCAAAAATTAACACGATACTTTACGCAACAGACTTGTCCAAAAACGCAAAGCCAGCACTGTCCTGGGCCATGAGCCTTGCTGAACAGTATAATGCTGCTATCTCTGTTATTCATATCATCCCCGATGTCATTGAAGAGATGTCTGCTTCCATGGGGTATGACCTGACTGCTCATTATGATATGGAACAACTCAGTGAACTGAATGAAGAAGGGGAAAACAATGCCAGAGATGCCATAAGTGAGAGGATTAAAAGCGTCTGTGGGGAAATCAACGATGAATTCCCCAGTTGCCGAATGGATTTCAGCAGAATCATCATCAAAACAGGCCATCCGGTACAGGAAATTATCACCGCTGCCACCGATGGCAATTTTGACATCGTCGTCATGGGGAGCCATGGTCACGGCTTAATTGATGATTTATTTCTCGGCTCTGTGGCTCGTGGAGTTGTCCATAAATGCACGGTTCCAGTTCTGACAATCAGGCTACCTGCCGAGTAAACAACCCTCATGTGCCGCCAGAGTTTCCGGCGGCACCCACTTACCTAAGACCCGCCTGAAGGAATGACAGGCCATGGATAGCAAGAACACCCCCTTCTTTCGCAATTTAATCCTGGACAGTATCCCGGTTGCCATGGTGACCATGGATGCTGATTTCAAGATTACCTCGTTTAACAATCTGGCGGAGCACCTGACGGGTTTCTCGGCTGCGGAGGCCATTGGCAACTCCTGTTATAAAATACTACACAGCAGCAAATGTGACACTGAATGCCCCTTACAGACAGTGCAGGAATATGGCGAACCATCCACTGGCCTTGAAGCCGAGTTTGTCAACCGTTTTCATGAGCATATTCAGGTGAGGATCGGCACGGCCGCCATTGAAGATAATGATGGAAGTTTTATCGGCTACCTTGAAGTGATTGAAGATATTTCAAGGGAAAAAGCCCTGGAACGGGAGAAGAACAATTTCCAGTTTATGGTGGCCCATGATATGAAGTCACCCCTTGTTGCCATGCAGGGACTGATACGAAGACTCCGTGAACAACACGATGCAATGTCCGTCACAAAGCGTGACGAATATTTGCGAATAATCGGTGAGGCAGGAGAACAGATCGAAGCGCAGGTAATGGATTTCCTGGAATACTCCCGCCAGACAAGCAACAAAATCAAACTGCATATGGAAGACACAGACCTTCCACAATTGATCGACAAACTGCTCCTCAGACATCGGGCACAGGCAGCAGAAAAAGAACAGACCCTCCGTCTGGACTCGTATGCCATGCAGAAAATCAAGGTTGACCCCAGGCAACTGCAACGGGTTTTTGAAAACTTACTGGATAATGCGATAAAATTTGCCCACAAAGCCGGAGAAATTGTTATTTCAATCAGGGAAACGGAGAAAGAGGTTCTTGTTCAGGTAAGGGACTGTGGCCCGGGGATTGCGGTGGAAGAACTCCCCTTTATCTTTGATGCCTTCCATCAGCACAAATCGAGCAGCACCGGACACGGACTTGGGCTGGCGGCAGTTCGGGCCATTGTCCAAGAGCACGGTGGACGCGTGGCGGTAAAAAATAGCCAGAAACAGGGGGCAGTCTTCAGCGTACGACTTCCCAAAACAGGCGACATGTCAAAACTACTTCACGAAAACAGGGTGTAAAATGGAAAACAGACACTACAAGCAGATACTTTCCCTCAGTCTTACATTTTTTATTTTTACTCTTCTGGCCTCTACTGCAAGTGCCAGGTCAATGAAAATTGCGGTTCCCGCTAACGGCATGGAACAAGACGCCCTTATCAGTCAGGAGACTGGCAGGGCTCCATTTTTTCTTTTTTTTGACGAGAAAGGACAGTTCCTGAAGGCCATAAAAAATCCCGGCCAAAATCAGTCCGGAGGGATTAGTCGTACTGTTGCTGCTCTGTTGAGCGACAATGACATTACAGTTGTCATTGCTGATTCCGTAGGGGAAAAGATGAAAAAGGCCCTCTCTAATCACAATATACAACTTCTACAAAAGACAGGTACTGCCCGCAATGGCGTAACAGCAGTCTTAAGCGAATAGTGAGATAATTCAACAACGAGGCCAGTATTGAGACTGGAGAGACCATGTTACACGGACAAATTACAATCCTTCTTCCCTGTGTTCAAAGGCGATGACTCCCTGTTCGTCATTCTCTTGCAGTTCTCGTAACAGTTGTACGGCCGCATCCCAGGAATAGAGAGGATAATCGTGTTCGGCTCTTTCTATTCTCCTGTAAAACTGTTTATGCAGTCCACGACTGACTTCTTTTGCATGATTGCCAATTCCTTCATATTCAATAAACAGTATGGCATCAAGGAGGTCTGCCAATTTGACAATAACAAGATACTCCGGATGTGTTGCTCTTATCTCATCTTTCATATCAGCAAGCCAGGGTGCAATCTCCGCTTCAATGATTTCTATGGGATTATTTTCCCCGCTGATCTGTTCAATATGTCGTTTTAAGGGACTGGGCATATCACCCATCAGGAGTTCCGGCGTATCATGCAATGAGGCATATTCCATGATCATGAGCAGGCCGGAGTCATCCAGGTCAGAGGCGAAAATATCTTTTGCCAGACGGTTGGATATACGGGTCACCATATAATGGTGTTCGGCAAGTGTCTGATCACGCGCAGTACGAACACTGTGCCAGCGGGTTATGTGACCGGAACGGGCAAGGTCTGCCAGGGTAAGTTTTGGGATAGTCATACATAAGTGACTAACTCAAATGTACTGTTCCAGTCAATGGATATCTGCAGGGATTAAAAACTTATGCTGGCAATTACATATCTGCGTGCCTTTCCCCATCAAGGATGACAGGTCTTGCATGATTTACCTTTTTTGACTTTCATCTCCACATGACAAGGCCAGCAGAATTTCTTGTGAAAATCATTTTTAATGGTGGTCAGTTTAACAATATCAACCAGTAGTGGACCTCCGCCATTTGTGTCCTTATGACACTTACCACACTCCACCTTTTCCTGATGTTTATGGTGAGGGAAGATTACTGCGCTCTTTTTTCCTTCCACTTTGTGGGCAGCCTTCAGATCGACTGTCTCGGGCCCCTTGTCTGCCAATGCCCAGGAAACTGTGGTGACCAGGAAAAAGGCCATACAAACAGCAATGGATATACGCTTCATAGTGTTACTCCTTAATGGTAATGCATGTCTGTGTTCACACACAGTGTGTTTAATTGAAAGCATAACAATGGCAGATGGTTATGCCGGAGAAAGGAAAAAGCTGCCTTGACTGATGGTGTTATTCCGTTATGTCACAGTCATTCCCCGCACACACGACATCAGCAACAAGGAAATAAGCATTATACCCTTTATATATCAGTTCATTATAAGCCATTTCAGCTCGGATACCCGTGGTACAGTGAATATAAATTTTCTGTTCCGGGGTGAGTCCCCCGACTGCGGCAGCAAACTCATCCATCCGACCGCACAGCTCATTCAAAGGAATATGATGGGCTTGTTTGAGCTTACCACTTGCCGCCTCATCATTGGTTCGTACATCCAGAATGACCGCTTTTTCCGAATCCGTCAGGGCCAGATTAAACTCGGCAAGAGCCACTTCCCCTTCAAGCAATAATTTCTTCCACTGAACCTCTGTTACTGCTGGGCCGTCGTCAATCCTTCCACCCATTCTCCTCCAACCTGAATATCCACCTTCCACAAGCGAAACTTTTTCATATCCTCTGTCCTGAAATATTTGCAGGGCAGCAAAGGTTTCTTCTTCGTTATCACTGTATAACACAACCGATGCCTTAAGAGGAATGGTATCGATAGTATCTTCAAGGCTTGCAAAGGGCATACTGACAGAGCGGTAGATCCTGGATTTTTCATCTTTACTGGTACTGCGAAGATCCACAAGGACCCGATTTCCCTGGCATACAAATCCGAAATTTGCATAGGTGGGATGCTCCGCTTCAACCCAGGCAGGCTCACCCGCAAGCATTACCCCAACATTCTTATAACCAAACTCAACCGCCTGACCGGCGGATTCAAGGCACATACCTCAGATAGGCCCTCCACAGTAAAAAACCAGCAGCTTTTTTTTATCCTCCGGTAACATGCTGAGAGAGTCCGGCATATAAGTCACCGGGATGGAAATCGCTCCGGGGAGGTGTGCAGTAGCGAAGCGAGCAGTTGGACGAGAGTCAATCAGTTCAAAATCTTCGTTTTTCTTAATCAGTGCTTGAACTTCAGCCACAGAAAATTCCTTAACCCCACTCACCATTTTGACAGGTTCAGGTTTGATCAAAGTGGCAGAGATCTTATCGCCACGCTTTTCACAACTGATCTCTACACCATATCCTTTTACAGCATACTCTATCCCATTGGTATTGGAGTCAAATGTGATCTGAACGATCCGTGACCCATCGCCATTATCAATTTCCAGGGAAATCAGCTTCGCCTTATTCGACTTACCGAGAACTCTCCCCTGGTAGACAGGAACACTCGTGCTCTGCTGCTGAACAGCTGCAATATTCTGCGGACTCGACTTGATATCGCCACAGCCGTAGGTAAGCAGAAGCAGCATAATCCCTGGAAGAACAAGGCCTGCCAATTGTCTCTTCACGAAAGCCCCCTTTTCAAAGTTAAACATACCGGTGGAAGAACAAAGAACAACAGCTACACCTTCCCTTTAACCGCAATCTTATTGCGTAAAATCCAGATAGCAACAGCCAGAAGAAGAAACACTAGACTGATGCGTAATTGCGATTTACCGAGTTCCGCCGGCCCCATAACAGGAGGAACCATAAAGGTTCCCCATCTTTTATGAATCCAGAGAGGATACACCTCCCCCAGCTGATAGGGTTGCGATTCGGTCCTCTCCTGCTTAAAAGCAAAATCAGGTGCTTCCCTGCTCGTCTCCTCTTCCTTGTATAAAAAAGAGAATACCGGCATCAGCTTTTCATCCTCGGGGGCTGCTTTTGTTTTTTCTGTAAGAACAGACCTGAACCCTATCACAGTCACCTCGACAGGGGCATAATCACCACTAATATCCTCGGTAAAATAGATGGTATTAATACTGGTCCGAAAGAGATGAGCCGCATTGAGGAGGAAGAAGAGAAAGAGAATCAGTAAAAGAGTCGACTTTTGAGGCTTGTGTTTTGTTTCCTTAGTTTCCATACCCTTGACTATTCCACAATTCCTATCATTTGAAAAGAACATTTGCCCATATCACCTTAAAAGCGACCCTTTTACCCACTTTCGCTGTCAATCTACAAGGAAATTTCAAATTATACCCTCAACAAAAGAAATGGCTTACCAGCGGATTGTCAAAAAGCAATGTTTGCAAGAAATGATTAAGAAAAGTTCAGTGAATAAGAAAACCTCCTGTTTACGAGATAAACAGGAGGTTTTAAATGT
>JAOZKX010000141.1 GCA_029935135.1 Desulfocapsa sp. | reverse complement strand
ACTTTGTTAAACTGACAAAAAATGGAAAGGTTCTGGACATTCCAGCCTAGTAACTTTTCAGGAGGATATATTCAATGCAATATGGAATGATCATAGATCTGGAACGCTGTGTAGGCTGTCATGCCTGTACTATTGCCTGTCGGGCAGAGTGGGAGGTTCCAGTACCTTACCAGCGTAACTGGGTCAAACGACTCGGTCCTACAATGACCGCCGACGGAATGGCTGCTACTTACTATCCCGGCCTTTGTAATCACTGCGACAAACCACCCTGTGTGGATGAATGTCCCGCAGATATGGCAGAGATGACTTTTACCGACATTAAAACCGGTAAAACAAAAACTATGGAAGTTGCCGCCACCTGGAAAGACCCATTTGATGGATCTGTACAGGTTGACAAGGACCGCTGCCTTGGTTGTGGTGCCTGTGCTGACGCTTGTCCTTACGGCGCCCGTTATGTTAACCCGGACCTTGCTGATGATGATAGTGAAGGAAAGGTTGATAAATGTACATACTGTAAACCTCGGGTGGAAGAAGGTCTTGAACCTGCCTGCGTGCTTACTTGTATTGCCGATGCTCGAATCTTCGGTGATCTCTCAGATCCAAACTCTGAAGTATCCAAATATGTGAAGAATGGTGCCAAAGGCCTTGAAGTAAAAGACGGCCACATTGGACCTAACTCCCGTTACTTTGGCAACAAAAAAGATATGGGACTTCTTTTTGCGGATTACACACCAGAACTTGCCGATATGGGTAGCGTTAAACGACGCGCCATGATGGCATCTATGGTGAAACCTGCCATGAGAAAAGCAAAAGACATCGGCCTTCTTGGAATTGCCGGCGCCATGCTTGTTAAGGGTCTTTCTGAAAACGAAAATAACGAATAACGCTTCGTTACTTTTTAAGTAAGATAAAAAAAGGGGAAATCGTTTATAACGATTTCCCCTTTTTTGTTTCTTGTGCCTTCCAGGATTTATAAACTAGGAATAAATAAAAACGAAGCGATCATCATCCACCGATATGCGCAATCTTCCCTCATGATTTTTGCCATAGACTTCCCAGCCGGGAACATCATTAAACTCACACTTTAAACAGCATGGAGAATGTACACCTTTCTCTCTGTCGCACCAGGATACAAGGGTGGCAAAATCATTTCCCTCTTCTGCTATAACTGTAGTCATCTGTTTTGCCTGGTCGAAGGAAAGGACTATTCCCCGGATAGTTAATTCAATATTTTTCATTTCTCAGACTCCTGCTTCAATCTCCAGTTAAGGGCTTGTCTAGTTACTCCCAGCATCTGGGCAGCAATTGCCTGATTTCCCTGGGCACGATAGAGAGCTTCATGAACGAGTATTCGCCCGGATTCTTTTAATGTGGGCAATGTACGCAAACTACTGAACACAGTATCCCCTGTAATTTCTCCCGCAGTCTTACTCTCTTTATTGTTCCCTCTTTTGTTAATATATTCTTTAAAAACATCCATACTGAGAGAACGACTCACATGTTTAGAAAGAGCATCAAAAACCATCGATTGAAGTTCGCGGACATTACCTGGATAGTGATAGGTACCAAGAAGTATTGCCAGCTCATCTGGATACGCTGGCTTCTTTTTCTTAAGTCTTACCGCAGCCTCTTCCAGGAAATAATCAAGGAGCAAGGGCAAATCATCGAGACGTTCTCGCAAAGGTGGAATATGGATATGATGGGTTCTTAATCTAAAGAAGAGATCCTGACGAAATTCTCCAGATTCCTGTAAAGAATCAAGATCACGATGGGTCGCAAAGATCATACGAATATCAGTTCTTCTCGCAACATCTGAACCTAGAGCATAATACTCTCTTTCCTGAAGGAGACGCAGGAGTTTTACCTGAGCACCGGGTGACAGATCACCAATCTCATCCAGAAACAGGCTTCCGTCATCCCCACTGGCAACAAGCCCCTTTCGAGTCTGCTCGGCACCGGAAAATGCACCTTTGATATGGCCAAAGAGTGTGTCACTGAGCATGGTATCATCAAGTCCTGCTATATTGACTGCAACAAACTTACCTTTTCGGTCAGACAGTGTGTGAACAGCTTGAGCAAACAACTCTTTGCCAGATCCAGTCTCCCCTGTAATTAAAACCGGCTCACTGGTAACTGCAATTGCCTCAATATACTGAAAGATTGAACGCATCGCTTTATTATGAGTGATGATGTGGGAAAAGGCTTTAGGGTGATGCAATGTATCTTCTAAGAAATGTTCTTTTAAAGAACTGTTCTCTCTTCTTAGTATGCCAAAATCTATGGCCCGCTGAACTCCGGTTATCAGTCGCGCTTCCTCTGTAACCTTGGTAAAAAACTCATAGGCACCAAGTTTCATACATGCTACAGCTGTTTCAATCTGATCAAGACCAGTTATGATAATAACTGGGATTCCCGGAAAGTCTTTGACAACAAGTGGCAGCAGTTCGTCACCTGCAAGATGCGGCATGGTCAGATCAAGAACCAAAACACTAAATGATTGCTTTTTAAGTAATGCGATCACCTCTCTTGAATCATTGCAGGTTGTCACATTATTGAGTCCGGCCACACGTAGTGTGAGGCTAAAACTGTTTAACCATGCATTTTCATCATCGACAAGAAGTACTGGTAGTGAAGGGTAAAGTGTTGGGGTCATAGCTATACTTTTAACATTTTGAGGATTTATTTTGGCTAACTAATGAATGGTTATGATTTGTGATAGGCAGGAAGAAGAATAACTACTTCAGTCCCTTTACCAGGCTCAGAATTGAAAACCATCATCCCATTATGTTCTTTAACAATTCCAGAAGAAACCGACAGCCCAAGACCTGTTCCTCCCATTGTACGTTTGGTTGTAAAGAAAGGGTCCGTGACCTGATTAATGTAATCCGGTTCAATTCCCACCCCCTCATCTTTGATGGAAATTTCCACTCCATCTCGTTCTACATTATAACGAGTAGTAATGGTAAGTGAAAGATCACTTTTATTTATTGCCTCGCAACTGTTCTGAATAAGATTAATGATAACCTGAGTCAAACGCTGCCTGTTGCCTATTACCTTAGGAAGATTAGGTGAATAACGGCTGGAAAAGCTATTGGTAGCCTTATGGATACTATTTGCGGTAAGGCGAACACCGGATTTTACAACTTCAGAAATATCCACAGGCGACATTTGACCACTGGTTTCCTGTCTCGCATAATCTTTCAGGTCAACCACAATCTGTTTTATGCGGATTGCGCTTTCCTCAAGTTCTACAAATATTCGTTTTAATTCCTGGCGCATGGTTGAATATTCAATCCCACCAACGGTAAAATCCCCATTCTCTTCATAGAATTCATCAAGAATAGGTTTAACACTCTCCCAGGAACGGGTGAGAATTGGTAGATTTAACAGTGCGATGGAATTTGGATTGTTGATTTCGTGGGCAACTCCTGAAACCAGTAATCCCAGAGAAATCATTTTGTCAGCGTGCAGCAAATGCTGCTGCTGTATTCTGCTTTCCTCTTCGCTTCTTTTTCTTTCAGTGATATCACGAACAATCCATATTGCATGCCATTGCCCTTTAATACTTGTTGAGGAAAGTGACAGTTCAACAAATACATCTTTGCCCTTCTTATTAAGCCCTACAAACTCAACAGTTTGTGAAAAATGACCTGATGTTTCATCAACACTCTGCAAAGGGTCACCTGTCGATTCCTCCCCTTCCCTCCGTGGGACAATAAGTGAATGAATAGGATTCCCCAGGGCCTCCTCCGAAGAAAAACCAAATATAGTGCTGGCAGCCTCATTCCAATAGGTAATATTTCCCTCCCGGTCCATCAACACAATACCATCGAGTGCAGAAGCTGTGAGGTTTCTAAATTTATCTTCACTTTCACGGAGAGATGACTCTGCAAGAAGCCTGGCCTCACAGGTGTCCGTATATCTTTTTGAGAGGGCAGTGAGATCCTTGGCCAGATTTTTGATTTCTTCCGGTCCTTTCCATTGAAAAACTGTTATTTTTTCATTGGTAAGGATATTGTCAACTCCCAACAGCAATTCTTTTTGAATATACTCTATACGCGCTGCAATCCAGGTCGCTGCAAAAAAAACAAGAGCGGCCATTACACAGATTATCATAGCAACATTAATGGTTAGTCGAATCTTCCACTTTTCCAGGGCGCTTTCATCAACTTTACTGCCAACCCACATAGCAGCCTGATGCTCTTCATTAAAAACAAGTGGCATCCAGGCGATTTTTTCCTTGTTCTGAGCTTCTAAAATTACAGGGTTGTCTACCTGCACACCATTTAATCCAGGAAATTCGACAAAGGCGTTACACTCTTCCTGCGCTATCTTATCGATGGCTGCAAGAGACCCTATCGGGTTACAGTTTCGTAGATAACTACCATCACTTGTCACCCAATACGAGTCCTTAAAGTTATCTAAAAACTGTGACATATCAATACGCATCATCAAAACACCAATGGGATGGATTCCATTTTCAAACACAGGTGTTGACATCAGTAGTTCATATTTATTGGTCCCTGTTTTTCTGAAAGGATCTGATTTTTGATCGACCAGATTAACAAAAACCTGATTTTCCAGAATAGAAGCAGACTTTTTAAAAAAATCGTGTTCCTGATGAATAGTTGCAGAAGTCACCTGGACAAATTCTTTTTCCCTGCGTTGCAAGCCAACCACCTCTTTCCCATTCGCATCAAAAAGTAATAGTCCATGGATCTGTTCATCATCCTCAAACCATCTTTTTAGAATTGTAGCCACCGATTCAACATGCTTGGAATCATGAATTGCGGCGAAAGCAGAAGGAAGTGTGGCGGAACGAATAAGGCTTTTTTTTAGACAGCGGATTCTAGCATTTAAATGGGTGAAACCGACATTTGAACGAGCCTGAGTTTCCAGTTCTGCGGCATATTCTAGGCGGGAAATAACTGCTGGCCAGTTCAGTGCCACCATGATAAACAATGGAAAAAGCCCAAGAATAGTAACACCAAGAAATATAAAACTTCTGATTTTCATAATGATATGACAAATTCTTTGTTAATATATTATTTTACCTATTTGTATATTACTATTTTTTGTAAACATAGCAACCGCAGAGCCATAAAGTTTCCAGCTTATAAATAGGAAGATCTACCTTTTCATTTCCATAAATTCATAGTATTATCTCGTTTTCAAAATGTTACTGTAAAGTCTGTCAAGACATCCCCTGCCCTTTAAATTACCAGGTATCCCATGAGCGTTGACGATAAAAAAGTTATCTATTCCATGATTAAAGTCAGCAAATTGTATGCTGACAAACCAGTGTTGAAAGATATCTCTCTTTCCTATTTTTACGGAGCCAAAATCGGTGTATTAGGTCTTAACGGTTCCGGAAAAAGTACTCTTCTCCGTATTCTTGCAGGTATCGATACCGAATTTAACGGTGAAACCGTCATATCCCCCGGGCTTACCGTGGATTACCTGCCCCAGGAACCAGAGCTTGATCCTGAAAAAACAGTTAAGGAAATCGTAGAAGAAGGTGTGCAGGCGACTGTTGATCTCTTAAATGAATTCAATGCAATTAATGAGAAATTTGCAGAACCAATGAGCGATGATGAAATGCAGGCCCTCATTGACAGACAAGGTGAGGTTCAGGACAAACTTGACACCCAGGATGCCTGGGACCTCGACTCTAAACTTGATATGGCAATGGATGCCCTGCGCTGCCCGCCTGCTGACACCAAATGTGACATCCTTTCAGGAGGTGAAAAAAGACGCGTCGCCCTGTGCAGGATTCTTCTGAAAAACCCTGACATCCTCCTCCTCGATGAACCAACAAATCATCTGGACGCCCAATCCGTAGCCTGGCTGGAACAACACCTGCAGCAGTATGCCGGTACCATCATTGCGGTGACCCATGATCGATATTTTCTCGATAATGTTGCCGGCTGGATTCTTGAACTGGATCGCGGGCGTGGTATTCCCTGGAAGGGGAATTACTCCTCCTGGCTGGAACAAAAAGAGAGACGCCTTGCCAACGAAGAGAAAAAAGAAAGTAATCGCAGGCGTACCCTGCAAAGAGAGTTAGAGTGGATCAAAATGTCCCCCAAAGGCAGACGCTCTAAATCAAAGGCGCGTATCAGTTCATACGAAAAACTTCTTGAGCAGGGAACTGAGAATCTTGCCCGGGAACTGCAGATTTTTATTCCACCAGGACCACGACTCGGCAAGGTGGT